>NZ_JBEZZJ010000003.1:0-119802 GCF_040639095.1 Micromonospora sp. NPDC023966
ACCCCACCCCCCCCCCCCGGGGGTTCCCGCCCCCGCGGGCGGGCCCCGCCCCTCCCCCGCGGGGGCGCGCCCCGGGGCCCCCCCCGCCGGCCAGGGCCGAGGTGTCAGTGACAGCATGAGCGATACCGTGCCGGGTCGTGGCGTCGAGAGTGCGGCTAAGGGCGCCCTGAAGATCATTCCAACCGTTCAGTACGGCCGGGCTGGTGGACAGGGCGCGATGCATGTTCGGAGCGACACGCAGCTGCTTCTCGGTGGCCTCGGGGACAGGCCGGGATCAGCTGCGAGTGATGCGTGTGACGTGCAGGCGCATGTCAACGAGCGTTGCCACGCGCTGACCTCCGGCGCGCCGCTCACGACGCCTCGCCGAGCAACTCCTGAGCGATAGTTTTGACATAACGAGGACTAAATAGTCCAGGAAAAGGCTCGTCCCACCGATGATCTCGCGGACATAGCACCCGGTCAGCCAACTGGCAGCGCATGCGCTCGTCGTTCACTATCATTCGAATGCGACATGACGCCGAATGGACTCCAGCGTCCCATTCAGCAGGGATTATCTGGCGCGCTGGATACACTTGAGCGATGAGCGACGAGCAGGTGGCTGCGCCGACGAATCGGCGGAGGATCAGTCAACGGGGCATCGCGACCCGAGAGCGGATCCTCGAGGCGGCGAACCGGCTGATGTTCGTGCGCGGAGTGAACGCGACGACCCTTGACGACGTCCGCGAGGCAAGCCAGACCAGCAAGTCGCAGCTTTACCACCACTTCGCCGACAAGCAGGAGCTCGTACGCGCGTTGGTCAAATATCGAGGCGCGCTTGTGCTTCAGCGCGAGCGCGGAGGCCTCGAACGACTGAGATCGTTCTCAGGGCTGGTCCGGTGGCGTAACGCGCTGGTCCAGGCCAACTCGCTGAACAACGGCAAATACGGGTGCGGCCTCGGGTCGATGGCGGTCGAGCTGTCCGATCAAGATGAGCAGGCTCGATCGATGCTGTTGGAGACGTTTGCGGCATGGGAGAAGCTGATCAGTGATGGCCTGCACCGGATGCGGGACAGCGGTGCACTGCGCCAGGACGCCGACCCGGAGAAGTTGGCCACGGGGTTGATGGCGGCTCTGCAGGGCGGCTACTTGCTGGCGAACGCCGCGCACAACGTCGCACCCATGGAAGTTGCGCTGGACATGGCGCTGGAACACATCAAATCGTTCCTCTCGCAGCCGTCCGGCGAGCCGACCCGTTAACTGAGCCCTTTTCATCGTGATCAGGCCGGTCACGGCGGTGTGAGCAGCCCGGAGATCGATGGCGGCGAGGCTGCAGGTGCGACAGCAGTCGAACCACGATCCGATGCCCCGACCGGGAGCCTCGCCGTGCTGTCTCACCCCGCCACGATCCCGCTGCGCCGTCTTCGATGAGCGCTCCAGCACGCCCGACGAGCGCCGACTGGCCAGGCGCCGGTCGGGCCGGGGGCGCTGCGTCGGGGGAGCAACGCGTGCAGGCTCGGTATCCAGCGAGCTGGGCGCTGGCCGCCCTCGGGTGAAAGTCGAACGTTTCCGTGCCAAGGTCCTGGCGCGACATGATGGCCGGCAGTAGGTGCCGGCCGTCTTCACCGCGGTGAGAAAGATGCCATCGAGTCGTTCCTCGCGTCGTTGGATCGCCTCGTACCGCGACCGCGGATCACTGAGCACCGATGTTCCTCACATTGTCCGGATTTGAGTCCCCCCAGTCGCGGGAGGGCATAGCCGCCCTGATGCGTGAACAGCGGCATATCCTAGCCTTAACGGACTGATGAGTCCATCTTTGGATTTGGCGATTGAGCGAGTTCAGCTGGGGGATCTTGGTCCCGATCGCAGCTTAACATGCCCAGGGTGATGGTTCGCGAGGGCCGAGCGGCTCTGGCGACGAGCGATCATTTGGACTATCCAGTCCGCAGAGGCTAGCCTGCGGAGGTACTCGGTCACGGGGTGACTACGCCCGGCCACAGCCCTCGCTCAGACTGCGGCTCGGCTGCTGCTGGATCCGCGTACCTGGACCCGTCACTACCAGGATCTACAGGAAGGCGCGGCTGATGGAAACCGATCAGGATCGTATCGTCGCATCCGCCCGAGCTGTCCTTCCGGCCAATGAGCGCCGGCGCACGGACATGATCACCCGCGGCTTCACGTTCGTCGCCGATGAACCGCACAACGGCGCAGTCGGCGAAGGCCCGACGCCGACGGAGTACCTGTTGATGGCGCTCGCGTCGTGCACTGCTCAGACGCTGCGGCAGTATGTCGACTACAAGTACGACACCGCCGGTGACATCACGGTCGAGATCGACTACCACGAACCCGAGCAGGAAGGCGCACAGCGCTACCTGCAGCGCACGATCACGCTGAGCGAAGAACCTGACCCCGACGATCTGAAGGTGATGCATGAGATTGCCGAGAGGTCCCCGGTGACCCTGCTGATTCAGTTCGCATGGAGCGTGAAGACCGAGTTCGTCGGGCCGCGCTGAACTCAGGCCGCTTGCTGCTCGGCTATCACGGCCGAGCAGCAGGCGGTTGTCGTTGCGCCCCAGGCGGCGGCAGTGTTTCCGTCGACCGCGACAGCTTGAACGCGATGCGGCGCATTGCATGCGGCGCAGGTCCTGGTCCTGGCGGACGGCCGGTGACTCGTGCCGGCAGCTCAGAACAGAGTCCGTGCGGTCGGCTCGGTGACCTGGAGCGTCTGCCGAGCAGGGCGAACTTGCCGGAGGTCGTATCCCCGGGGATCGGCAGCCCGTGGCGCTGCAATACCTGGTCCACCGGTGACCGGACGAGGTCGCGGTAATGACGGGGCGTGCGCGAGCCGTGCGCGTAGAGCTCGGCGTACGCGCGACGCAGTTCGGGATGCTGGCGGCGCAGCCAGGCGAAGAACAGGTCTTTGACGCCGCGCATCTGGTACGGCGGCGTCGGGAGAATGTTGCCTGCCCCTGCGTCGGCCAGAATGCCGATCAGCTCGTCGATCTGCTCGGTGCTGCCTTTCAGTTCGGGCAGGACCGGCGCGCGCTGGTCCTGCTGGCCTGCACGCTCGGCGACCGCTACGGCCGCACGCGAATCCTTTCGTGGGTATCGCCGGGTTCACCATCGCGTCGATCATGTGCGCGGTCGTCCCGACCATGAGCTCACCTGATAGTCGCCCGCATCCTGCAGGACATCGGCGGGCCTCGTCGCTTCCTCAGCAACAGCTGGGGCAAGCGCGATCAGTACTGAACCGAGCGGTCGCGTGCCCGCGTTGCGGCACGCGATCCAGCTATCCATGCTGGCCCGGCCAGCGCGTCGGAAGGTGACGTGTGACCGAAACCAAGATGAGCGGCCGAACGATCTGGAAGCGGAATCTAGCGCCACCGCTGCAAGCCTTTCTGCGGACTGAGTCCGGCAGCGCCGGCGTGCTCGTGGCCGCCATCGTCGCCGCACTGCTCTGGGCCAACATCGACCTCGACTCCTACGAAGCCGTCTGGCGCACCCAACTGTCCCTGCGACTCGGGCACCTCGAGCTCTCCCGCGACCTGCACACCTGGATCAACAGCGGCTTGATGACTTTGTTCTTCCTGGTCGTCGGCCTTGAGACGCGGCGCGAGTTCGACCTCGGCGACCTACGCGACCGGCGACGTTTCGTGCTGCCCAGCGTGGCCGGCGTGATCGGAATGCTGATCCCGGTGCTGATCTTCCTGGCGATCAACCACAGTGGGCCGGGCGCGCATGGCTGGGGTGTGGCCATGTCGACCGACACCGCCCTCGCGTTGGGTCTGCTGGCGCTGCTCGGTCGGGGCGTGCCCGACCGGGTCCGGATCTTCCTGCTCACCGTGTTCGTGGTCGACGACTTGATCGCACTCATCGTCATCGCCCTGGTCTACAGCGACGACATCAAGATGATGCCCATCGTGGTGGCCGTAGCGGCGTTCGCGGTCATGCTGGCCATCCGCGCAGCCGGCGTCCGACGTGGCTCGGCGTACGTGCCGGTCGCCATCGTGATGTGGGGCGCGCTGCTGGTCAGCGGAGTCGACCCGGTGGTGGCCGGACTGGCCATCGGGTTGACCGCGTTCGCCTACTCTCCCGGCCGAGCTGAGCTCGAGCAGGTCAGCGGACTGTTCCGGTCGTTCCGTGAGCAGCCGACGCCCAAGCTCGCGCGTTCGGCTTCGATCGGCCTCGCGAATACGCTATCGCCCAACGACCGCCTTCAGCGCATCTACCTCCCTTGGTCCAGCTATGTCATCGTGCCGCTGTTCGGCTTGGCCAACGCTGGCATCAGCATCGACGGTCCGTTCCTGGCCCGGGCGTTCGCGTCGCCTGTCACCTGGGGAGTGCTGCTCGCGTATGTCGTCGGCAAGCCGCTCGCCGTGATCGGCACCTCGGCGGGGCTCACCTGGATCTCACGCGGCCGTATCCGTCCGGCCGTGGGCTGGGCGGGCGTGCTCGGCAGCGGCACGATCGCCGGTGTCAGCTTCACGGTGTCGCTGCTGATCGCCAGCCTGGCCTTCACCGGCGACCAACTGGCCGAGGCCAAAGTCGGGGTGCTCAGCGCGGCGATCGTATCCTCGGCGCTGACCTGGATCGCGTTCCGCGTCACCAACATGTTGCCCAGTGACAAGCGCACCCGGGCGCTCTTCGGCGAGATGACGGAGCTGGTCGACCTCATCCCAGACGTCGACGAGACGCGGGACCACGTCCGCGGCCCAGCCGATGCGTCGGTAACGCTGGTGCAGTACGGCGACTTCCAGTGCCCGTACTGCGGGAAGGCCGAGCCAGTCGTCCGGGAGTTGCTGGGCCACGCCGACCTGCGTTACGTGTGGCGTCACCTGCCTCTGTCAGACGTGCACCCGCAAGCCCGGCTGGCAGCCGAGGCCACCGAAGCAGCCGCCGCTCAGGGCAAGTTCTGGCAGATGCACGACCTGCTGCTCGAACACCAGGACAAGCTGAACATCCCCGATCTAGTCAAATACGCCGGCGACCTCGGTCTGAATCAGAAACGCTTCCACGACGATCTGATAAGCCACGCCCACGCCGGCCGCATCGAAAGCGACATCGACTCGGCCGACAGCAGCGGAGTGTCCGGTACCCCGACGTTCTTCATCAACGGCCGCCGCCACTACGGCGCCTACGACATCACGGCCTTGACCGCCGCCATTCGTATGGCCCGAGCCCGGGCCCGCCTCGGCCGCGAGGCACCAGCGGACCCGGAAAATAAGCGCGTTCCGTTGGCTCGACAGCACGCCGGTCAGCCGGTACCAGTAGTGGATCAAGCACGGCCGGCAAGCCGCCGGGGGTGGCGACGATGAGCCCGTTCGGTTTGTGCAGATCCGAGCCGATCTTCACCGATGAGTTTCGAAGCGCCTACGCCAATAAAGGCGGTGACTCCTCCCGGCGGCCGCCGCGATCGCTGTCTTGATGTCCCCAGCGAGGCAGTGACCCGGGCCTTCTCCGGGCACCTCGACCTCGTTGCGGCCGCCATCATCGCCGAACGTTCTCCGGGCGGCGGTTCCACCACCCGGCAGCGGGTGGTGTTGCCGGAGGTGGTCACGCACCGTCGAGCCGGCCGGCACCTGCCCGGTGCCGACCGGTTCCGACGTGACCCCCGCCGCCTATCCAAGGCGCGCGAGGATCAGTGGCCCGTGGAGGCCCGCCCACCATCCGGGGGAGTCGCTCGCCCCCAAGGCGAGGGTCCACAACACCCACCGCAAACCCGGTGAACGTCAGTGGACACCGCACTACGTCCTGTCCTGCCGATCGTGCGGGTCGGCTATCCGGTACTCCCAGCCTTCACGCCAGGCGAAGTCGGCGTTGATCAGATCTTCTAGCGGAACCCCGTCGATCTGGTGGTCGAGAGCCCATCGGGTGGCGACATGTCCGATCACCAGGACACGCTGGCCAGCCCACCGCAGATACCGGTCATCGAGGAATCGACCAACCCGGTGTACGGCCTGCCGCCAGCTTTCGCCACCAGGGTAGGGCTCATCGAGATACCGATCCCGATGCTCGTGCAGCTCGGCGGCGGGCATGCCGTTGCGGTCGCCGTAGTCGCACTCCCGCAGCCGCCAGTCATGCAGGATCGGGATCTGAGTTCCCGAGAAGGCGATGTCGGCCGTTTCCGCTGCCCGGCGCAGATCCGAGACGAACACTGCGGCGATGCCGTCGTCTCGCCTGCGCTGGCCAAGCTCCGCTGCCAGCACTCGTCCTCGCGGGGACAACCGACCGGGCAGCCACCCGGTGGCGATGCCACGGTCGTTGTCCTCGCTCCAGGAGTGAGTCTCAAAAACGATCTCCGTCGACATGCGGCGAGGTTACCGGTGAGGTGAGAGCCCCGGGGGGGGGCAGCTGATTCGCGAGGCGCCGATCGACGAATTTTCCAGCTTCACTGACGCCGGCACCGCCAGCCGCGGTGGTCACGCGCTGGCCACGGCATTGACGCCGTCGCCCAGGTCGGCGGTCGCTTGAGCCCGTGCGGGCGCGAGTGTCTGTCGCCGGGTCAGGACCGGGTGCCGCGGGACGTCCATTCCTGCCGGTGGAGGTTGTCGAATCCGTCGAGCAGCAGGTCGAGGGCGAACTCGAACTCGAACTCGTCGTCACAGCCCTGGCCGACGACGGACCCCTGGTCGTGAGCGGCGGCCATTGCTATCTCGGCGATGTGGGGATACCTGCTGGCCAGTTCGCGGAATGCGGCCGCCTGCGTCTCCGGGTCCTCGGGCAGCGGTGAGGCGGGAAACAGTTCCTGGGTGAACCCCCACACCCGGCTGCCGAGAGCGTGCATCACGTGGTGGGTGAGGTCGACGGAGAAGCCGCCGGCCCGGAACATGCCGACGATCGAGTTCAGGTAGTCCAGCACGACCAGAGTGGGCTTCGGGCGGGACTCGATGACGCGCCACGACCAAGGGTGGCGCAGGAGGGCACGTCGCGCCGAAAGGATGCGCTGCCGGATCGCCGACTTCCAGTCGGTGCCGTCGGCCGGTGGGTCGATCTCGCCGACGATGACGTCGACCATGCCGTCGAGGAGTTCCTCCTTGTTGGCCACGTGCTTGTAGAGCGCCATCGGTACGACGCCCAACTCCTGGGCGAGGTTGCGCATGCTTACGGATTCGACGCCGCTGTGGTCGGCGAGCGCGACGGCGGCGTGCAGCACCCGGTCCCGGTTGAGGGGGGCCCGGCGTGTGCCGTCCAGTTGCTGAACCATCCGTCGCCTTCCCCTTGAAGCGGTCGCCACACGGTAGCGCCTCTTGACGGTGTACGCCGTACACCCTACTCTGACCACTAGGTGTACGCCGTACACCTCCGGGCAGGGGCGATGTGGCCGGCTGGACGGATGACCAGCAGATGAAGGGATGTGCCATGACCCCCTCGGCCAAGCGAGAGTGGCTGGTACCCGCCGGCCTGATCATGCTCAGCGCCGTTCCCGTGATCGCCGGCGCCGCCCGGGCCGCCGAACTCACCGGCGGTGCGACGGTCACCCCGGACAATGCCCGGTTCTTCGCCTCACCCGTACCCGTGCTGACGCACATCATCGGCGCCAGCCTGTATTGCCTCCTGGGCGCGTTCCAATTCGCCCCCAGCTTCCGCCGCCGCCGGCCCGGCTGGCACCGCCTCGTCGGACGGTTGCTGATCCCCTGCGGGCTCGCCGCCGCCCTGTCGGGCTTGTGGATGACGCTGTTCTATCCCCGCCCGCCGGTCGACCACGTGCTGGTGACCCCGATGCGGCTCGTCTTCGGCACGGCCATGCTCTGCTGCATCGTCCTCGGCTTCGCCGCCATCCGGCGTCGGGACATCCCCCGCCACCGCGCCTGGATGGCACGCGGCTACGCAATCGGTCTCGGTGCGGGCACCCAGGTCCTGACCCACTTGCCCTGGATGCTGCTGGCCGGCCAGCCGAGCGGGGTCGGCCGGGCGCTGCTGATGCTCGCCGGCTGGGTGATCAATCTGGCCGTAGTCGAATGGGCGCTGCGCAGGCGGCCGACCAAGCCAACCCGGAGCATCCAGCGCCTTGCCGACGCTCCCAGCGGCGTTCTTGCCCGCCAATGACGGGGATGTGCCGAGCTGGGGCGGCGCTGCCGCATGGACCGCAGCGACGTCGTCGCGGCCGTGACCGAGCTGGAGGAGAAGAGCTTCGTCGAGCGCCGACCCGGCGGACCGCCCGCGCAACACCGTCACGATCACCAGGGCGGGTACACAACAGCTCCAACGGCTAGACCGCGCCCTCGACACCGTGCAGGACGAACTGCTCGCCCCGCCGTCGGCCGCCGAGCGGCAGACTCTGGTCGCGTTGCTCCGGAAGTTGCTGACGCACCACGGCGGCGCGCCGACCTCATGAAGGACCTGAACAAGGTCCATCCGGAGGGTTTCGGCCCACCGGTCGGCTAGCTAGGTTAAGGCTGCTCGCGGCTCCGCCTCATCGGCCAGGTGGGAGTCGGCAGTAGGGCTCGGACAACGGCCGAAGCCTGGGCGGAGACCGCTCGGGTGTGCCAGCCACCGTCTCCGATCCGCCGCTGCCGCACGTCGGGCAGTACGGGGGAGATCGGAAGCACATGGCGTCGCAGGTGATGCCGCCGAATCTGACGGCGGCCAACGATCTGCTGCTGCAACGGGGACCATTGCCTCCGGAGGAGGTCGTGACCCTCCTGCGGGAGAGCGGCATCGTGGTCACGGCGGCCCGGCTGGCGAAACTGCCGGAGCGGTTCCCGGAGGCGTTCGTTCTCGACGAGCACGGCCGTCTCAGCGTTCCCTCCCAGGCCTCCGCCGACGTGGACGATCAGCCGACCGAGCGCCAACCGTCGAGGGTTCCGGCATGGCGGCGAACGCCGCTCCCCGCCACCATTTCGCTGGCCGACTGCGTCGTCCTCGCCGTGTCACCGCCGAACCCGCAGGGGGAGGTGACGGCGGCGGCCGTGCGGATGAGCGACGGGGAGTGCCAGCTCTTCCCCAGCGGGGCGGACCAGAGCGACCGGCTACGCCGGTTCGCCGCCGAGACGGCGTGCGTGGTGACGCACGACGACGACTGGTCGCGGCTACCGCAGCGCCTCGCGGAGTGCCTGCCCGACGTGCACATCGACCTGCGCCTGTTGGCGTTGCTGCAGGAGCCCACGCGGCCCGGCGCGCGGCTGGCCGAGCTGTGCGAGAGCTGGGGAATCGTCCGCGACGGTGACGACCTTGCCGCCGATGCTCGTGCCGAGGCTGCCTGCCTGCGCCTGGTCCTGGAGCAGATCGACGAATCGGAGCCGTCTTGGCAGCTCACCCGGGTCTGCCTGGCGGCGGCGGGTTCGCCGGTGGCACGGCTGCTTCCGGACGGTTCCCTGCCCGAGCGGGTGCATGACGGACTGACGTGCGCGCCGGATCCGTTGCTCGACGTCTCGGGTGAGGGGCACCGGTCGGCGCTCGAGGCGGTGCGCCAGGTGTTCGGCCGGCTGACCGGACAGGGCTACGCCGCGCGGCCGTCCCAGCGCGAGATGTCCACGGCGGTCGGCGAGGTGCTGGACGGCGGCGGGCTGCTCGCCGTCGAGGCGCCCACCGGCACGGGCAAGTCGCTCGCCTACCTCACGCCGGCTGCCGGGCGCGCCGGTGGTGCACGCCGTCCCGTCGTGGTCGCCACCGCCACCAAGGTCCTGCAACAGCAACTGCGCCGCGATGTGACCCGGTTGCGGGAGCAGGGGCTCTTCTCCGTTCCTCTGCGCCAGCTCTTCGGGGTCTCCAACTACATCTGCCCGCGAGAGGTCGCTGCTGCCCTCGACGGTTCCGGCGAGGACACCGACCCCGACCAGTGGCTGGCGCTCGCCGTCGCGATCCGGGGTCTGGCCGTCAGTCAGGTGGGGGTGTGGGACGACATCGCCGACCTGGCGTTCAGCCGCGGCCGCCCGACCTACGCCACCGCGCGCGACGTGCTGCGCACCGATGCCCGCTCCTGTGAGCGGCAGCGGTGCGCGTGGGTGGCGACCTGTCCCTTGTTTAAGCGGCTCGCTGGCATGGCCGAGCGTCCCGGCGTCCTGGCCGTCAACCACGCCTTGATCGCCGCCTGGGCTCGGCTCGCTCAACAGGGGGTGCGCAGTCCCGGCGATGTGCTTGCCGACGGGGCGGGCGACCTCGTCTTCGACGAGGCCCACGAGCTCGAGGATTCCCTGACGGCGGCCTGGACGGAGGCAATCGGCCGTCGCGAACTGCTCGGCCTGGCCAGCCGGCTGGACGGGCGGTCCGGCCTCGACCGTCAACTGCGCCGACTGGTTGCCTCGGGCATTGATCTCCGTGCCGGCCGCCAGTTCCCCGCCCTGGCCCGACGGTTGCGGCGGGATTGCGACAGCCTCACCTCCTCCGTCCTGCGTTACCTGCACGAGTACGGGGGGACGAGTCGTTCCGCCGTGCCCCGCAGCGGGGTGGTACACGGGCGCCCCGAATATCGACAGCTCGTCGAAGAGGCCCGCCAGACCGGCCGTGACCTGCGGGAGTTGCTGACCGAACTAAAGACGGTGGAAGCGGCCGCGCGAGCCCGCCTCGCAGATGTGGGCGACGGTCATCCGCTGCTGCGAAGCATCGTGTCCCGCCTCGCCGGGCTGACCCATGCGGTGACCGATGCCGGGGAGGTGCTGGGGCGGCTGCGGGACCTGCCCGATGAACACCTGTGGGTGTACCGGCTCTCCGCCGACCCGCCATCCGACTTTCCGGCCGGCCCCGAGGCTGCCGAGGAGCAGCTGGACTGGACCTTCGAGTGCATCCCCGTCGATATCAGTCCGGCCTTCGCGGACGCCGTCGTGCATCCCGCCAGAAGCGTCACGCTGACCAGCGCAACCCTCACCACTGGCGGCACCTTCGACTACCTCGCCTCCCGGCTGGGGATCCGGATCGAGGCGGGCAGCAGCCAGCCCGGGGTGTTCGACGGCCGCCAGCTGTCCAGCCCGTTCGACTACCCCGCGCAGTCAGCTGTGGTGCTCACCAGTCACCTGCCGGTCCCGGTGCCCAGCCAGGAACGGGAGTTCGTCGAGGACCTCGCCCGTGACCAGGTGGGGCTGCTGTCGCTGACCGGCGGCAAGTCCATGACGCTGTTCGCGGCACGCCGGCGGATGCAGGCGGTCGCGCACCTGGTGCGGCAACAGGACGACGCCCTCGCTGACCTCGGAGTGCGACTGCTGGTGCAGGGGGAAGCTGGCCGCGGGGAGATCGCCGACAAGTTCCGGGCCGATCCCGGCACCGTCGTGTACGGGTTGCGTTCCTACTGGCAGGGCTTCGACGCCCCCGGCGACACCCTGAGCTACCTGATCATCGAGAAGCCACCCTATCCCCACCCCGACGACGCGGTGGTCAGCGCCCGGGTCCGCGCCATCGCCGACCGCGGCGGTGACCCTTTCCTGGAGTACGTGGTCCCCAAGACAGCCGTCCTGCTCGCACAGGGCTTCGGCCGGCTGATCCGCACCGAGTCGGACCGCGGCGTGGCGTTGATCTGCGACCGGCGTATGCAGTCGCCGAGCAGCGCCAACCGGCTGCTGCTGTCCACGCTTCCGGGCCCGCAGCTTCACCACGCCGTCGACCGGGATGACGCCTGGCGCTACGCCCTGCGCTTCGTCACCGGCGAGGAACCGGACCTGAGCGCGGCGTTGGCGCTGGCGGGCAGCGAGGTCGATGCGATCGTGCAGCGGCTACGCCTGTTGCCGGGGGAGGACCCGGAGCCGAAGCTGCGCGAAGGCGCGCGACTGCTGTTCGGGGTGCAGGAGCTGCGGGCCGAGCAGCTGCAGCTGATGCTGGCGCACCTCGGCGGCCTCGACACGGTCGGTGTGCTGCCCACGGGCACCGGCAAGTCGCTGTGCTTCCAACTGCCGGCGTTGCTGCGCCCGCAGGACCGCGCGACCGTCGTCGTCAGTCCTCTTGTCGCGCTGATCAAGGACCAGCTGGACGACCTCCGCGGCCGTCGCGGCCTGCGCGGTGTCCAGGGCATCACGGGCAGCACGCCGGCGGCCGTCCGCAACGAGATCCTGCGGGACCTGGCCGGGGGCAAGGTGCGGTTGCTGTACGTGTCCCCGGAGCGGCTGGTGCGCGATCCGGTGCTGCGTGTGGCGCTGGAGCGGCAGGACCTGGCCGGCCTGGTTGTCGACGAGGCGCACTGCGTCAGCGACTGGGGGCATGACTTCCGGCCGGAGTTCCGTCAGGTTTCGCGGGCTGTCGCCCACCTCGACCGCGCCCCACGGATGGCGTTGACCGCCACCGCCACGCGCCCCGTGGCGCAGGACATCATCGCCACCCTCGAACTGCGTGACCCGGTCACCGTCAGTCGGCCCTCCGACCGTCCGAACCTCCGCTTCCGCGTCACCAAGGTGGCCGATGAACGGGAGCGGGCCCGCGAGCTGCTGCGTATCGCCACCGCCATGGGCTCCACGCCCGGCATCGTGTACGCGTCGCGGAGGGCGGTCACCGAGGAGATCGCTGCGCTCCTGCGGCGGGCCGGGCTGGCAGCCCGCCACTATCACGCCGGCATGGTGCCGGAACAGCGCGAGGCTGTCCAGGACGACTTCCTCGCCGGCACCACACAGATCATCGTTGCGACCAAGGCATTCGGGATGGGCGTGAATAAGCCGGATGTCGGCTGGGTGGTGCACTACGACCTGCCCGAGTCGCTGGACGCGTACGTGCAGGAAGCCGGGCGGGCGGCGCGCGTCGCCCAGCTGCGCGGCGACTGCGTCCTGCTCTACAGCGGCGGCGACATCGCCCGCCGCCGCGCTCAGGTGGCCAACACGGCCGAGGGCGACCGACGCGCCCAAGCGCAGCGGGTGCTGACGCTGCTGCGGGAGCAGCGCCGGCGGGGCGGGGACGTGGTGTTCCATTCGGAGGAGCTGGCCGAGGCGGCCGGTGTCGAGTCGGACGAGCTCAACGTCCTGCTGGGCTGGCTGGAACGCGCCGGCGCGGTGGAACAACTGCCGGACTGCTCGGCCCGCGGGACCGTGCACGTGGGTGTGCGGGAGCCGGAGAACGAGCAGCAGCGGCGCCGGTTCCGGCACATGTCCGTGCTGCTGCGCATGCGACCGCAGGTCGGCAGCCGCATCGACTTCGACCGGCTGGAACAGGAGCACGGCATCGACCCGGACGAGCTGGAAAACGATCTGGTTGCCTGGTCGCTGGACCGGCTCATCACCTTCTCGTCGTCGCAGCGGTACCGTCGCCTCCGGCTGCGGGCGCGTGAGGTCGACACCGCAGTGCTGACGCGGGAGATCCGCCGATGGAACGTCTGGCAGCGCGAGCAGCTCGACGTCGTCATCTCCTACGTCGGTGGCACGGAATGCCGTCGCGCCGCGATCGTGCGGTACTTCGGATTTCCCCCGTACACCTGCGGTGATCAATGCGAGCCGTGCGACGCCTGTGGGGGACGGTCGGCGTGGCATGATCTTCCCGCTTCGGCGGTGCCGGATCCGGAAAACCTCGTGAACGTCGAGCTCACCGTCCTGCAGGCCGTGGCGTGGGCGTCCACCCTGCGTACGGGCCGCTACGGCGCGGTCGGGCTGAAGGCGGCCGTGCTGGGGGCAGAGGTGTTGGCCGGGGGACATCCGATCGGTGCCGGGCTGCGTCGTTGCCCACAGTTCGGTGCGCTCCGGCACGTGCGCGGTGCCGAGCGGCGGTGGGACCAGGCGGCCGCTCGCCTGGTCGCCGAAGGGCTGCTGGCGCGCGACGAGGTCAGCAGGGACAGCAGGAGCTACACGAGCCTGGCGATCACCGATGCCGGGCAGGAACGGTTGGGGGGCCGTCGTGGGTGAGTTGGTCAGCGTCGAGCGCGTCATCACCGAACAGCTGCTAGAGACCGGGGAAATCTCCCTGGGACCGGTGGAACACACCCGCCTGCGGCTTCCCAGCCACTCCGCCGACCTGACGGTCGTGGTAGACGACGAGTCGCTCCCCGTGGCGTGGATCGCCGGCCGGCGGCGCCTGCATGGAGAGGCACTGGCCGAGTACCTGCAGGACACCGCGCGGGTGGGTGGCCTGCTGCGGTTGGAGCGCCGCGGCGAGGATGCGTTGCGGCTCGTGGTCTCCGCTCCGGGAGCGCGGCTGTCGACCGCCACCCCGCTGCCCGGCGTCGTAGTTCCGGCACCGGCTACCCCGATCGCCAAGGGCGCCGCTGCCACAGCGGCGGTCGCCCGGTCACAGCGCCGCGCGAGCACCGGCGGTCGCTACCGGCTGCGAAAGCGCGAGGAGTACGCCTGGCAGGGGGAGATCGGCTTCCTCAAGAGCGCCCGCAAGCACGCCGTCGGCGCGCTGAAGAACCGCGGCTGGGATCCGGCCGACGCGGTCGAGATGCGGTTGGAGGGGGAACGCCTGGCCACCCTCGACCAGTTCGACGAGCTGCTGGCCATCGACGCCGCGCACATCGAGCACATGCCGCACCAGGAGGCGGCGGCCCGGACCGTCCTGACCCGGATGGGTGGGCGCGGGATCCTCGCCGACGAGGTCGGTCTCGGCAAGACCGTCGAGGCGGGCCTGGTCCTCAAGGAGCTGATGCTGCGCGGCCTCGCGCAACGGGTTCTGATCATCTGCCCGGCGCCGCTGCGGGACCAGTGGCGCGACGAGCTGCGGGACAAGTTCGACGAGGACTTCACCGTGGTGGCCAGCGGCCTGGACGCCGCGGCCTTCGAGCAAGACCGGCTGATCATGACCCTGCAACTGGTGCTGCGCAACGCGGAGCGGTTCCGCAAACGCTTCGACCTGGTCATCGTCGACGAGGCACACCGGCTGTCCGGCGCGGGAGCGAAACGCACCCGCGAGACGGTCGGCGATCTCATCGCCAAAGCACCTCGGGCGCTGTTCCTGTCGGCCACCCCGGTGCAGAACAACCTGCTGGAGTTGTACCGGCTGGTGGAGCTCCTGCGGCCCGGCACCTTCGACTCGGAGCACGACTTCTCCCGCCGCTTCGTCGACCGGCGTGACCCGCGCCGGCCGGTCAACGCGGTGGAGCTGCGGAAGCTGATCAGCAGCGTGGTGGTGCGGACGACCCGGCAGCAGGCCGGGGTGGACCGGGTGCACCGGATGCCCCCGCAGGACCACGGCGTGGTGCTGACCCCGCCGGAGCGTCAGCTTTACGACCTCCTGCTGGACACGCTGCGCCATCGGATGACCGGGCCGGCCGACACCATGCGTCGGCGGCAACTCGCGCTGCGGCTGACCGCGTCTCCCCAGGCGGTGTCGCGCAGCGCCCTGCGGATGGCCGAGCGGGAGTCGGACCGGCAGTTGCGGCAGGTCCTCGCCGAGATCGGTCACCTGGCCGGGGACATCCGGCACACGTCCCGGGAGCAGACCGCGCTGAAGGTCGTCCAGCGCTGGCTCGACGAACACGGGCGGGTGCTCATGTTCACCCAGCACACCGACACCCTCGCCGGCATCCTGCGGCTGCTCGACGGCGCCGGCATCAGCGCCGCCCCGTTCCACGGCGGCATGACCCACGCCGCCCGAAGCACTTCCGTCGCCGAATTCCGCTCCGGCCGCGCGCAGGTGCTGGTCTCCACCGATGCCGGCGCCGAGGGGCAGAACCTTCAGGTCAGCAACTGTGTGCTGAACTACGACCTGCCGTGGAACCCGATGCGGGTCGAGCAGCGCATCGGCCGGGTGCACCGGCTCACCCAGACCCGTGACGTGCACATCGCGAACCTCTTCGCCCGCAACACCCTCGACGAGGCCGTCTACCGGCTGCTGCACGACAAACTGGCCATGTTCGAGCTGCTGTTCGGTCAGGTCGTGACGGTCCTCGGCGAGCTGGAAGGCACCCAGGACTCCAGCATGGAGAACCGGGTCCTCGAAGCCCTCTACGCCAAGAGCGATACCACCATGCAGCGCCGGCTCGACGAGCTGGGCACGCAGCTGGAGCAGGCCCGCAGCCGCGCTATGACCATGATGACCGCGGACGCCGGGCTCAGCGACTGGCTCGCCCAACGGCAGGAGGAGCGGCGCAAGCGCGCAGCCCAGCCGGAGGCGCGGGAACTGCTGCCGCAGGCGTCCAAGCGCCCGCGGCGCCGGCAGAAGGACCTCGAGCGGTTCGTCGGCCGCTTCCTGACCTCGGCAGGGGCGACGCTGACCCAACCCTCCGAAGGGTTCACCATCGCCACGCTGCCGGACGACCTCGCCACCGCCCTGGGTGGCCGCCGGGAACTGTTCCTCGCCTTCACCAACGCCGCCCTGGACCACCATCCGGAGGCGGAGCTCTGCGTCGTCGGATCCGAGCTCTTCGACGAACTGCTGGAAGTGCTGCGCGAACGCGGCGACCTGGCGGGCACGGTGGCCGCGATCCCCGACGTGCACCAGAAGCCGGCCCTCGCGCACAACCCGGACGTGCAGCTGGTCAAGCGCCACATCGAGCCGGCGGACGAGTGGGGTGCCCGCGCCACCTACCGGGTGCAGGAGGGTGCCACGAGCGGCAACCAGCAGCTGGTGACCGTCGCCGTCGGACCGGCGGTCGACACCAGCCGGCGCCGCGTGCCGCTTCCCGACGGGGCCGCCATGCCGGCGGCCCTGCCGGAGAAAGACGTCCTCGAGGGCGTCGACAAGCAGGCCGCCGTGCAGCTGCGGCAGACCCTGCGGGAAGCCCGGGAAGCCGAGCAGCGCCGGCAGCGGGAAGCGCAGGAAGCCCTCGTCGCCAACCTGGAGAAGCAGCTCGCCTCGGCGCAGAAGGCTTATCGCAAGCGCGGTGACTCTGAGGCGTACCTTGAGGTGTACGAGCGGGAACGCCAGCTGACCCGCGCGATCGAGGCCGCCCGCCGGCCCGCACCGAAGATCGTGGACACCGAGCTGCGCGCCGAGCTGCTGACCCTGGAGATGCACGGCTCGGATCGGCTCGTCGTGGTGGAACGCTGGGAGCACACCAGTGGCACGGTCCGCGAGCTGCGCTACCCGTGGAGCGGCAACCTGGCCCAGCACGGCCTGACCTGTGAGGCCACCGGGGCGCCGCTGCGCACGTTGGCGCTGTGCGGTGATGCGCATGTCGTGGACAGCTCTGCCTTGTCGCTGTGCCACACCTGTGACACCCACTGGTGTGACGCCTGCGGGCCCGAACGCGAGGTGTGGGCGTGCCGCGGCTGCGGCCGGGACGCCTGCGGGACTTGCCGTTCCGGTGGTGGCCCCCTCTGCGGCAGCTGCGCCCGTCCGCAGCGCGCCCCGGATCTCGACACCGATTGGGAGATCGGCTGGCGGCTCGGCGGGTCGGCCCACCTCCTCGTCGGGCAGCGCCACGCCGTATTGGTGGACGCACGGGGTGAACGACACACGTTGGTACCGCCGGCTGATGCCCACGACCCGCTCCGGATCCGGCTGCGCGGGCTGGCCCACCGGCTGCAGCTGCCCGCCGGCGCCGGTCTGACCGCGGCGGCGCCGAAGGTCCCGCACGGTCATCTGACGACCGGCAGTGTGTGGGCGACGGTGTCATCGTCGGCCTGGTGGACCTGGCAGCCCGAAAGTGGCGCCGGTGTCGACACCTCGGTGGCCGAGCTGGTGCCCGTACTTGCCAGCCCACCCGTCACCGCCGAGGACGAGGCCGGATTCACCGTGCTGCTGGCCGACCTCCGCGCCCGCGACGCGGTCCCGCCCGCCCCGGCCGTCGCCGCGATGCCGTTCGCCGTCGTGCAGCGGGTCGACATCCATGACGGGCAGTTCGTCTACCGAGAGCTCTGGCACGACGGTGACCGGGAACCCCAGCTCGCCCGCGAGGACCGCGAACCGCTGCAGGCCAGCCGCCACGACGTTGCGTCGTTCTGCCGGGCTGTCGCGCAGACCCAGGTGGGGCCGGTCAGCGTGGAGGTTGACCGACTGCACCGCTCCTACGTGTGCCTGCTTACCGACGGCTCCCGCAGCAGCACCCTCTTCGTCCCGGGGCTGCCCGGCGCGACGGTGCAGGCGGAGGAACATCTCGCGCGCCGGGTGATGGCCGCCGGTCTGCCCACGGACCGGGTGGTCGTTCGACACCCCTGGACCGCGCCGCCCGCCGCCGAACTTCGCTACAGCCCGGCGGCGGCGGACGTTCATGTGACGCGCACTGTGAAGACCCAGCGGGCGCTGGTGGAGCAGGAGATCGGCGACCCGGAGACTGGCTTACTCGGCCCGGATGCCACCACGGGAGAGTTCGCGGCGGCCCGCCGCGCCGACGACGATGCCCTCCGGCAGGTGCTCGACCAACTGGCGGAACCGGTCACGCCGGTCTCCGTCGCCGACTGCGTCACCATCGACGAGCAGTGGCACTCGTCCCACGGCGCGGCCAGCCGCCAGTACCTGGTCGCGCCGGCCGCGCCACTGAATGCGCGGCTGCTCGACTGGCGGACCCTCGTCGCTCCCGGCGAGACGATCGCGGTCACCCTGGCAGACGGACAGCCGGCCCGCGGACCGGTGTACGTCGACAGCGGCGGGCACCTGGTCGACAGCGAGCAGGTGGCCGGCTGTCCCGTCTGCGCGCGTGCCTACGGGCCGTGCTGCGGTGACGGCGGCGTCATCACCGACTGCGGGTCCTGCCGGCGGCCCGCGTGTGGCACCTGCCGGTCGAACGACCCGTCCATGGTGACACCGACCCGGTGTGATCGGTGCGGGGACCACTCCTGCGGCGAGTGCTCCCGTCACCTGCCTGTGCACGGGTGCCAGGTGTGCGGCCGTGACGTCTGCACATTCTGCAGCTCCGGCCCGGTCTGCCTCACCTGCCAGCATCTCGCCCCGGCCACCGCCGAGCAGGTTGCCGGCCTTCCCGCCGAGCTGTGCGCGGACGGCCTTGCCGTGCTCATCGGGGAGGACGATGGCGGCAGGGTGGCGGTGCTGCACGGCGCCACCCGCTCGGAGGTCGCCGTCGTATCGCCGTCGGGCGTGCATCGCTGGGAGACCGTCACCGGCGACGACGAAACGCTGCTGCGGGTGCGGCTGGGCGCCGCGCGGCTGGCCGGGCACGGCGAGGTGACTATCCGCGCCGTGTCTGCCGAGACCCCGCCCGGGCGTACCGACTCGCTGGTCCTGCAGCGCAGTCACGACACTATGTTCCAGTGGCTCGTGCAGACGGATGACCTCCGGCACGCCGGCAACGGCTCCGGCCTGGCGGCGCTGCCGAGCGCGGGGGACCTGGACGCCGAGCTCACCGACGCCTTCGACGCGGCACTGCATGGAGCAGCGGCGGACGTGCCGGTGCCGAGGCCGGCGTCGGTGAGCCGGCGGAAGGCGGTGCGACGGCTGACCGCCGCACTCCCGGCACCCAAGACCCGTACGGTCGCCAGCGCCTGCCGGCAGCATACCGAGACCAGCCTGGCTCTCACGCCCGACGGCCTCGTGCGTCGCCGGTCGGTCGGCAGCACGGTCTTCGAGGAGCGGGCGGACTGGCAGGTGCCGTTCGAGGCGCCGGTGTGGACCGGCGAGGGCTGGCGTCCGGCGCCGCGGATCATCGCCACCGCCGTGCTGGACGGTTGGGCCGCGATCGTCGCGGCCGTCGGCGCGCACGCCCTGCTCGCGCTGCGCCACGGCGGCGAGAAGCCGGTCTGGTACCGGCTCAGCGAGGACACCGAACAGGATCTGTACCGGGCGGTGCTCGGTGCCGAGCTGCTCGGTGAGCACGCTCTGGTGACGGTCGTTGACCACACGCCCGTCGACCAGCTCATCGGGCCGATGGTCCTGCGTGCCCGCCTGATGGGCCGTCGTACCGCACCGCTCGTGGCACGGCAGCCCTTCGGGCAGCCGCGGCGCAAGGCGCTCTCACCGGCGGCTGCCGTCGCCGCGATCGTTCCTCATGCCGCGCCCGCCGCGCCGGCGCCTGTCGCCGGCCTGCCCGAACCCGTGGTGCGGGAACTGCTGGCCCGCGTGGCGGCTCACCGGGTCGCCCAGGTGAATGTCGTCGTCGGCCTTCAGATGAACGAGCAATGGCAGTTGCCCAACGGGGAGTTGCTCGGCGTCCGGTACGAGGTGCCGGCGGGGCAGACCAACGGCTACGTGACCGACGCCGTCACCGGCCAGCCGCTCGCCCAGGCGGCGGCCTGCCGGCGGCACCACCTGGTCAACTCCCTGGAGCTGTGCAGCACCTGCCTGAGCGCCACCTGTGCCGTGTGCCCCGACGCGGTGCGGCCGTGTGCCCTGTGCGGCGGACGGCTTTGCGGCACCTGCGTCGCCGACTCCGACGGTCGATGCCCCACGTGCGCCCAGCTACGCAAGGTCGGGCTGTTCGAGCGAGGGAAGTTCGGCGTGTCGATGCGGGGTGCCGCCTGGCACGGCGCGGGCCGGCACGTGCAGGTCACGGTGCGCCGCGACAAGGGCGCCTGGACGCTGGACAGGTGGGACAAGGACGGGCGGGTCACCGTTCCTCTCGACGGTGACGCCTTGGCATCGGTCACGCGCCTACTCGGCGAAACCCCGTGAGCGGAAGCTGACGACCACCCAAGGGCATCACCTGCCAACAAGGAGCCATCCAGCGTGGGAGCAGCTTCCACGCCGGCGAGGGACGGACATGAGAGGGAAGGGCGTTGTCTCGGACAGAGCAGCCGTTTGCGCTGTGGATCGGACGGATGGAGAAGCAGACGGTCGTGGCGCTGCGACCCATGATTGTGCCGGGAAGCAAGAACGGTGAGGCGAGCAAACCCGGCGCTCCCTTCCGCACGGTCATCCCCGCCGACACCAAGCTCGCGCAGGGCCGAGAGCATGCGATGGTGGTGTTGCTGCTTCTCTCCGTCGTGGGAGCGTTGATCTCCTGCCTGGGTGGAGCGGCCTGGCCGGTCTCGATCGCACTGGTCGCCCTCGCCTTGATTCTCCTGATCGTGCTGGGAAACTCGACCTCCGGCGACGTGACGCTGCAGCGGCTGGAGAAATCGTTCCCCGACGAGCACGTCATTCTCCGCGACGCACACGGACGGGCCAGGTTCAACAAGATCGAGGGACTGGGTCGAAGGATCGACAAGAACACGGCGATGCTGCAGCAGATCATCCCTCGAGACGACGCCAACGACACGTTGGTGCACGCCCTGTGGGAAGGAGCTCGGTTGGTGGCCTGGCACCAGAACGTCCGAGAGACGATCGTCGAGCTGAGCAGACAGAACACCGCCACACTGCCCTCAGACAGCGCGGAGCTACGCCAGCAGACCGTCGAGCGCGAACGGACCATCGCGCTACGGGGGGACATCGAATCACAGCTTCAGGAACTGCACACCAGGCTGACGGCGCTGGCAGACGCCGGCGACGAGTTCATCCGGGAGCAGAAGGACCGCCAGGTAATCCGACACGCACAGGAGAGGCTCGCCAACAGCGGCACCTCCGCGATCGGCAGCCGACTGGGCATGGCGGATGAGCTGGCCGACCACACCCTCACGCTGCTGCAGGCGCACGACGAACTCACCGAGGCGTACGCGAACACCCCGTAGCGGCTCGTCAGCACGCCGCACGTCCACCGCCCGCAACCCGTGCCGGCGAGTGAGATATGCGAGCACGTCACCACCGCTGGGGGCGTCGTCGTAGAGCGCCAGCGCGACGGCAGTGGTCAGCCTGCGGGACGCGGCCACGATCGCCGCCTCGACATCGTTGTGCGACACGCCCCAGGCCACTCGCCGGCGCCACACGATCTGGTGGCAGGCCGCCTCCGCGAGTCGGGCGAAGCTCAGCCTACGCGATGTCGCCGCGGTGACCGACGTCCGCAAAAGAGCCTGAAAGTTGGTCACGTTCAAGTTGGTCGGGGACAACGCTTTGTTCACCACTAGGCCACTATGGAGGATGGGTGGCGCAGTAGCTTTCCTGCTGGCAGCAACTCCCATGGACGGGCAGTCAGTTGGTCGGGATCGCCAGCGAGGGGGCAGTCATGACAAGTCAGGTTCGCACTCGACGGAAGGTCGTGTGCGCGGTCGTCGCCGGTGTCCTCGCCGCCGGGTCGCCGGTCGCGTTCGTCAGCCCGTCGGCTTCCGCCGCGGACACGAGCACGTCCGCCAACGCCGTCATCGTCTGGGACCGCAACGCGCAGTCCGCGATCTGGGATGTGGCGGGCCAACAGCCGCAGGTCCAGGCGCGCAGCTTCGCGATGGTGCACGGGGCCGTCTATGACGCGGTCAACGCCATCGCCGGACGGAGATACCAGCCGTACCTGATCGCGCCGGCCACCAACGGCCGGGAGTCGGTGGACGCGGCGGTCGGGACCGCGGCCTTCCAGGTGCTCGGCTCCCTGTTCCCAGACCAGCAGGCGCGACTGAAGACGCAGTACGACGAGTGGCTGGCCACCATCCCCAACGGCGGCGCGAAGCGCGGTGGGATCTCGGTGGGCAGCCAGACGGCCGCCGCGATGATCGCCGCACGGCAGAACGACGGGGCGTTCGGCTACCCGGCCTGGCCGGTCGGCACCGAGCCCAGCCAGTGGCGGCCCACCCCGCCGACCAACGCCAACGACGGGTCATGGGTGGCGACGCTCAAGCCGTTCCTCATCCCCAGCGCGTCGATGTTCCGCTCATCCGGCCCGCCCGCGCTCACCAGCGAGCAGTACGCCCGGGACTTCAACGAGGTCAAGGCGATCGGCGCGGTCAACAGTCCGATCCGGACGGCGGACCAGACTCAGGCGGCGATCTGGTGGCACGATCGGCACCTGGGCGAGTGGGAGATCAAGCGCCAGCTCGCCAGGACGCAACGGCTGAACCCGCTGCAGACGGCGCGGATGTTCGCGATGGTCGACCTCGCGGAGGCCGATGCTACAACCGCCTGCTACAACGAAAAGGGCGCCTGGAATTTCTGGCGGCCGGTCACCGCCGTCCAGCTGGCCGACACCGACGGCAACCCGGCCACCGAGGGCGAACCCAACTGGATGCCGCTTCTCGTCACGCCGCCGCACCCCGACTTCACATCCGGGCACACATGCTTCACCGCGGCGAGCATGCTGGCGCTGAAGCACTTCTTCGGCCGGGACGACATCCCGTTCAGCGCCTACAGCGAAGCCTCGGGCACCACTCGGTACTTCGGCAGCTTCTCTGAGGCCATCGCCGAGGTCATCGAGGCCCGCATCTGGGGCGGCATCCACACCCGCACGGCCGACGTCGAGGGCGCGAAGATCGGCGCCAAGGTCACCGCTTACATGATTGAGAACTACTTCCGCCCGCGACGGTGACGCGCCGACCCCTCGCACTAGATGAGCACGGTGGTGACGACCGCTGGCCGGCCGGCTGCTCAATACCGCCCGTGCGGGCAGACGCATGAGGCCGGGTTGGTGGCGGAGTGGCGGAGCGTGACTATTCGTATGGCCGCCGGCCCGAACAGGCCCCAGCCGCCGAGTACGCCGAGGATCCCGAGCACCAACGACGCCGTCGCCATTGCCCGACGTCAGCGTCGGCCCTCCGACGACCTGCTGGGCGCCGGAGGGGAAGCCGCGGGTGTGGAAGACCAGGCCCGCGCCCGCGACGCCCAGGGACACGAGCGGTGACCCAGCGGTACGTCATCCACCTGCCGGTCGTCGCCGCCGACCCGGCGGCCGCCTGGGGCCCGCTGCTCGCCGAGGACGAGAACCGATGGCGGGCCTGGGCCGCCGAGATCGACGCGTTGCTGCCCTGCGAGCTATTCCAGACCATGCTCGATTACGCCAGCCCTCTTGGGCCTTCACGCTGAGGAGCTGGACCCCGCAACCGGCGCCCACCTCGGCAACTATCCCCAGACTCTGACCCACGCCGCGCTCGTCCAGGCCGCACTCGCGATCCGGGACGCCCCGACCAGCGATCCTGAGCCCGCCCAGGCCGCCGGAAACGCACTACCGCCAATCGCCTGGACCGGAGCTCTCCGACCTACCGTCGTCTACCGAGTCCGGGTAGGCCGTTAGGGACGATCGAACGGATCCGGCCCGGTAGGTAGTAGTTGCGATCAGCGACGGGAGTGCGGTCTTCGTCGCCGAACGGGTTCATGCCATCGAGGAACTCGGGCAATCCGAGTAGCCGGCAGGCGTGTTCACGGGTGGGGCCGCGGACTACAGCCAAGGAGGTTTTGTAGCGGTTCCGGCAGTGCCCGCAGGCGGCTGCGACAGTCGATGGGCCCGCCCCGAGCGGATAGCTCACCGGGGCCAACACTCTCATCGGGACATCTCTGCGGCAGAGGCTGCAGAGACGTGGGGTGTCCGGACGACAAACGACAGGCGCGGCGACATCACGAGCCATGCGGCTGGCATGCAGCAGGCTCAGGGGATGGATGATCGAACGCACCCGTGTGACACAGCTGCGACAGGCCACGAGAGCGACGGGCGGCATTCTCGGGGGCTCCAGAGAGATCGGCACGAGGGAGCTAACCGGCACGGGCTTCGCACACAACCCGCACGGTGGCACAGGCCGGGACCGTACCGTCCCCGACATCATGTGCTCACGCCTGCTGGAACCGTCCGACGAAAGATAGGCTGGTATCAGCTCGCCATCATGCTGCTGGTAACAAGCTGTGCATACTGCTACGACTCCACTGGCTACCGAGCGACCGCTGCGCGCGGTTGCTGGCGTCGAGCCCCGGCGCCGGCGAGCTTCTCGGACCGTTACGGCCCCAAGGTCCGATAGCCGCAACTGGCGCCGACAGTAGTGGCATGGGCGGCGAGGTTCAGGACTCGTCCGCCCCTGCGATGATGGCCGCACAATCGCACAATATCCCAGGCAGGCGCACTCTGAGGTTGACGAGTCATCGGCACCCGGGTAAGTACCGGACTGCACATACGCGCCTGCGACAACGGAGGCCGAGCCTCGGCAGGGCGGGACCCGATGGCGGCGGGCTCCACCGTGGTGGCGTCGATGCGCAGGTTGTCCATCCACTAGATGCCGTCGCCAGGCCCGTTTGGTCGCCATTCGGCTCCGGTAGCTACGCAGGCCGGAGCCCGCTCTCGGGGACGTCGACTTTGCGTTGTCCTGTTCGCTGTTTCTGGCAGACTGCCCTCATGACCGGTGGGTGGAGGCTGGAGCCGCCCCAGCAGTATCGGCGGGCGTCGTTCACGCAGAGGCTGCAGCTCCGCTGGCAGTGGATCCGGTACTTGCGCAGGGCTCGACGAACTCCCCGATAAGAATCGCGATCAGGCTATGTCCGGGACGCGATCGTGGCGAGGCCGCTGCTCCGGCTCATGCGGACAGCAATCTACGGAGCCGCTCGTCGAGGCTGATGAGCCGCTGCAGCGATGTGGGTGCGTCGGTGGCGAGGGTCCGCACGGTGTGCATGACAGCGTGCCGCAGCTCGATGAGCGGAGCAGAAACCTCGCTCTCCCACTTCGCTGCGCTGTAGTCACCGAACGCCCCGCGTAGCGCATCCGTCTTCTTCACGATCTTCAGCAGGTCGGTGAAGTCCATCGCCGCGACGATGTCGGCGACGACATCCTCGCGTTTCTCCGTGGCGAGTCGATCCCGGATCCGCTCCTGACGGGACTGCGGCAGTAGCAACAGAGCTTTCTCCTGGTCGGCGAACGACGCACGCGTCCGCTCTGCCAGATGAAGTTCGAAGGCACTGACCAGCAGATAAAAGTACGTACGCCCGGGCTGCTTGTTGAGGTCGGCCGGGCTGACGATCCCCACGAGATCGTGCCCATCGACGACGAACAGGAACTTGGCGCGGCGAAGGGCCGGCAGGAGGGTGGCCAGCGGTGTGTCGCCGGCGATGACCCGGGAGGCAGTCAGCGGGCGGATGTGCGCGGCGAGCGTCCCGGGCTGGTCGACCAGGTCCGTGCGGTGGACATAGCCGCAAATCTCCCCGTCCCGGGTCACGGGCGCAAAGTCGAAGCCGGCGTCGGCCAGGGCGTTGGCGACGTCCGAGGCGGGCGTGTCCGCGCCGTAGCAGAGGACGCGAGCGATCGGTGTCTGCAGGTGTCGCGTGCGGATCGCCGTCGCGATGTCGTCGGAATGCCCCTGGTTCATGTCGACAGTGTGTCGTGGCGGCGGCTGGGTCGACGATGGGGGTGACGGCGACGCGGCCCGGTCGTGCCTCACCGCCCGGCGCCGACCAGTCCGCCGGCCATGGGCGCAGCTATCCGGGTCTCTCGACGGCGGTCACATCAGCCGCCTCGTCACCGAAGAAAACCCGGACCGCAGTCAGCACTTCCTGCGCGTCGTTGGCCATGGCCGTGCGCGCCTGGACGAGCAGGACTTCGGGTTCGGCCTGCCGCTGTCGGTCGAGGTGGGCCAGCAACTGGTCGATGTCCGGCACGTGCCGTTCGCCGGTCAGCGCGCGGGCTGGTGGCCGGAGGTCCATGAGGTGGCAGAGCAGTCGCAGCGGCCGGTGCCCGTACACCCGGGTGCCGCTGGGCAGGGCGGGCAGGCCGTAGGTGAGCAGCCGCGTGACGGCGCCGTCGAGCAGCGGGGTCGCCCAGTGGGCGTTGTCGAACAGGCTGTTCGAGGTGGCCTGCGGCAGGCCGAGGTTGGCCACCACCTGGTTGACCTGTTCTGCCTCGGCGTCGGCGACGACGAACACGTGGGGTGAGATGCGGCTGCGGTGGAAGACCTTCGACCAAACACGGCCCGGCTCTGAAGATGTCACCGGGGCATTATGCGAGGCGTTCACGTGAGGGTCCCTCCTGGTCGTTCCGCTGACGAGCTACGTCTAGCAGGCGGCCGAGGGCTGCGCGGGTCCGGCCGGTTGCGGTGGTGAGGGCACCGAGCGGATCGGCATGCCGGCGGCCGGCCAGGTCGTCGTAGACCGCGAGCAGGTCGGACTCGAACCCGTCCGCGGTTACACCGCGGGCCTGGGCCAGCTCGGCGAGCCGACCCTCGATGTAGCGGCCCACCATCACCTGGTACGCACCGACGCTTGGCATGGCATGGAACTCCGCCACCATGTCGTCGACTTGCCGGCCCATCCGGTGCAGGACCGCCGACGTGATGCCGTGCCGGCGTACCTCGGGGGCTGCCTCGTCGGAGATGCGGATGACGACCTCGTCCGGTCCGTTGATCTCGTCCGATCCGGTGTCGCTGTTCCAGCGGGCCATGACGACAAAGCCGTCGTCCCGCCGGGACAGCTCGAGGGAATGGTCGGGCACGGCGTGGAGGGGATTCTTCTGGGACATGCATTCCTGTCTTTCCGGCGGCCTCGTAGGCGCCTGTTCCCGGGCCGCAGTGCCGGCCGCGTGTCACACCTGTTGTTCCGCCCCGGTTCAGGGTGTCGGGGTGGCGGCGCTCAGGACGCTGCCGAAGAAGACCATGACGGTGAAGAGGATCATGGGACCGACGAAGACGTAGCCCAGGACGAGGCCGGCGACCGCCATGCCGTGCCCCGACCGCATGCCGTGGCGGGTCTCCCGCAGGGCCAGGTGGCCGAGGATGACGGCCAGTACGCAGGGAAGGCCGAACAGGCACCAGCCGCCGAGTACGCCGAGGATCCCGAGCACCAGCGAGGCCGTCGCCATGCCGGAGGTCAAGATGGGCTGGACGCTGAGCCGCTGCACGCCCGGCGGGTAGCCACCGCCCTGGTAGGGCATGGCCGGGAGCGGCGCGTAAGCGCCGGTGGGCGCGGAAACCGGGGGATAGGGCCCCAGGACGGCGGGCAGCGGCGGCTGCGGGCGGGTGGGGTCGAGGCCGGGCTGCGGGTATGTCATCGGTGCGGTTCCGTTCTTCCGTCGAGGTGGGTGAGCAGGGCGCTCACCTCGGTGTGCAGGCGACGCAGCTCGGCGGCCGTCGGCGCCAGCTCGTAGCAGTGGTGGTGGGCGGCGGCCGACAGGGCCGCCCACGTGAAGGCGACCCGTCGGGCGACGGCGGGGCCGGGCCCGAACCGGCCGCGCAGCATCAGCTGCTTCGCCCGGCCCTGCCGGCACGCCGCCACCACCGGGCGGGTCCGCCGCCAGTAGGCGTCGATGCCGCCTTCGAGGGCGAGCCGGATCAGGCAGGCGCACGCCCGCGGCCACCAGCCGGCGGTCACCGCGGCCGCGCCGAGCGGGCCGGTGCCGCGCAGCATCTGGTCGGCCGCCGCCAGGCAGTGCCGGGGCGTCGGCGCGGTCACGACCGGACCTCAGCGCCGTTGCGGGGTCCGGGCACGGCAGCGTCGGGAACCCGCAGCGCCGCCGCGAGGTAGCGGGCGTCCGCGACCAGGACGGGCAGGTCGAACAGGTACGCCCCGTGCACGCCCTCCCGGCATGCCTTGTACGCGCCCACTACCCGCGACCCGTGCCGGCGACTCAGATAGCCGAGCACGTCACCGCCCCGGTCGGCGTCGTCGAACAGCGCCAGCGCGACGGTGGTGGTCAGCCTGCGGGACGCGGCCACGACGGCCGCCTCGATGTCGTCGTGCGGCACACCCCGGGCAACCCGCCGCCGCCACACGATCCGGTGGCAGGCCGCCTCGATCGCCGAGCGGCACAATTCCGCCACCACCGGCCCGCGCACCTCGGACGCGATCTCCTCGGTGCGGGCCAGCGCGTAGGCGTCGTCGAGGTAGCGGGTGACCGGGTCGGAGCCGGGCCGCAGGGTGACCACCGACCGCTCCGCGCGGGTCACCTCCACGATGCGGGACTGACCGAGGTCGAGGCGGGCGAGGGCGTCGGGCAGCCGGGTGTCGTGGGTGAAGACGACCACCTGCCGCTGCTCGGCCAGCTCGGCGAGCACCCGGGCCAGCCCGTCGACCTTGGCCGGGTCCATGCTCTGCACCGGGTCGTCGACCACGATGAACCGGAACGGGCTCTCCGGCGCGCAGCCGCGCGGCAGGAACGTCGCCAACCCGAGGGCGTGCATCTCACCCTGGCTCATCACCCCGAGCGCGGTGCCGTTGTCCGCGCCGTCCACGCTGACCGGGATCACCACCCGCCGTCGGGTGTTCATGCCGGCGAGGGTCATCGCGCCCAGCTCGACGTTGCTCTCCTGCCGCAGCTGCGCCCAGATCCGCTGCGAGTGCTCCGCGAACGGCGCCACCCGCTGGTTGCGCAGCTCCGCCCCGGTCTCCTTCAGCCACGCCCGCGCCGCCTTCACCCGCGCGAGGGCGCCTTCCCGCTCCGGCAGCGTCGCCGCCGACGCGATCCAGGCCCGCAGGGCAGCGGCCGCCGCCTGCCAGCCGGTGTCGCGCTGGCGGAGCAGACCCTTCGCGTATGCCTGGGCGGCCTGCGCGGCCGCGAGGACCGCCGGGTACCGGGCGGTTAGGTGGTCGGCCAGTTCCTCCGGCCCGCCCGGCGCGAGCCGCAGCGCCGTCACCGCCGTGTGTAGCTCGTCGACCGGCACCCCGTCGGCGGCGCCGGTCGGCACGTCCAGGTCGTCGATCAGGTAGTGCGCCCGCTGCAGCAGCGCGGTCAGCCGGGAAGCGGCGGCCTGGGCGGCGAGGGTCCGGTCGCGCAGCTCCGCCAGGGACGCGGCGGCGCTGGTCCGCCAGTCGCCGTCGAGGCGGCCCGTCGCGCAGACCGGGCAGGGCCCGTCACCCTGGTCGTCGTGGTGCTCGACGGCCAGCCGGAGCAGCTCGGCGCTGCGCAGCGACGCCCGCGACCGGCCGCCGTCGTGCCGGCGGGCCTCCGCGCCGGCCTCCCGCAGCTGCCCGGCGAGGCGGGTCACCTCGTCGGCGTCGGGCAGCTGCATCGCCGCCAGCCGCCGGCACAGCCGCACCGACTCGTCGTCGGTCGGCTCGTCCGGCTCGTCGAGGATCGCGGTCAGTGCCGCCAGGTCGGCCGCGCCCCGGGTGCGCAGCAGCGCGGCGGCCCGCCGGGCCCGGTCGTCGTCGATCCCGGCCAGGGTGTCGGTCAGGGCGGCGCGCTGTCCGCGTACCTCCTTGATGGTGGCGTCGACGGGGCGCGCGGCGGCCATCAGACGGCGATCGGCGTCGGTGATCGCCTCCAGGCCGAGGATCGCGGAGATGGCGTCGAAGAGCTGGCTCTGGGTGCCGGCGGTGAGCCGGCCCAGCTCGGCGGCGGTGAGGAACGGCCGGTACAGCTCCAGCGGCCGGGCCAACCCCAGCTCGGCGAGGTCCTGGTGGGTGCCGCGGGCGCTGGTGACCGCCACCTCGGCGTCGCCCAGCTCTGCCTCCGCCGGCCAGGAACGGACCACCCGAGTGGGCGTGGCCACCCCGTCGGCCCGCAGCTCGACGGCGATCCGGCACGGGTCGCCGGCGTGCAGGTTGCGCCACCCGGTACGCCACACGCTGTTGCGATCCGCCCAACGGGCGCTGTCCCCGGTCAGGGTCAGCTCCACCGCCTCGGCGAAGCTGGACTTGCCGGAGCCGTTGCGACCCACCACCACGGTCAGCCCCGGGGCGGGCTCGATGGCGAGGGTGCGCTCGGGGCCGACGCCGCGGAAACCGGCGACGGTGACCGAGGAGAGCCAGATCCGCTCCCGCGGCTCGTCCGCCGTCGGACGCTGCGGCTCGAGGGCGGTCGGCGCGCCGGCGAGCGCCGCGTCCAGGTCGGCCTCGCCGCTGAGTGCGGCGAGGACCACCTCGGCGGTGTCATTGGGTACGCGGTCGGCGGCGAGCCGGTCGAAGATCAGCTCGACCAGCGGTTCGGTGTGGTTCATCAGGCGACCTCCGGGGAGGGCAGGGAAGGTGGATGAGTCCGGCTCGGCCGGGTTCGCTGGCGGTGGTGGTGCGACGACGGTGTGCAGTCGCCTTCTCTGGAGTGATCGGCGTTCAGGCCGGCAGTGCAACAGGACAGTCGGGGCCGGTCGACGGCGTGAGCAGGCCGACGACGGCCTGTCGACTACCGCGACGACCCGCCGAGCCGACGGTCGGCGCGGCGCCCGGCACTCCGATCGGCTGGTGCGAGTGGAGTCCCGGACCGGCCCAGATGGCTCGTACAGAGGTCATCGTCTTCTCCTCCAGGCGCGTGGTGTCCGCGGGCCGATGACTCGTCGACCCGCCCGGTGGGTGGTGGGGAAGCTGGTGCGCTGTTGTGCTCTGTCGGCAATGGAGCAGCCGGCGGGCCCGGCGGATCGAGCGGCGGGCCGGGTCAGTGGGGGAGGGCTGTGTGCCAGTCGTGCAGGAAGGCGTCGACCAAGGCGTATGCCCGTGGGCGTACGTCGAAGGTCTCGTCGAGCCGACGGCGGGCCATGTGCGACAGGCCGTCGGCGGCCTCGTTGAGGGCGTGCCCGCTGTGCCCCTTGACATGCTGGAAGGACAGGTCCGGCCGGTGGCTCACCGTCTCGGCGAGCCGGACCAGCGTCGGCCGGTCGGCCCACCGGCGTTGGCGCAGGCTGTAGCCGGCCGGCATCGCCGACACCTCGCCCGCCTGCCACCGGCGCAGCCAGCGCAGGGCGACCATGCTGTCCAACAGCACCGTCATCCCTGCCGGCGCCTCCTCGTACGCCGAGAGCAGGAAGTCGACCGCGCGCAGCTCGTTGATCAGCACCCGGGAGGCGCCGGTCGGATCGAGCCGGCCGGTGCCCCGACCACGCAGGCCGTAGTGGCCGTCGCTGACCACGTACGCGATGCCGCCGGCCCGGCCCTTCAAGCTGGCGTCGGTCGCGGCGACGACCGGCGCGGACGCCGCCGACCAGCGTCCGACCCGGCCGCGACCACGCTCCTGGTCCGGCTGCGGCCGGCAGGCCGTGCCATGCGCGTCGGCGAGCCGCTCGGCGGTGTCCAGGAGCTCGCCGGCCGAATCGAGCTCGTCGTAGTTCGCCGCGGTGAGCGCGAGGGTGACCGCGTCGCCGATCCTCTGGCAGTCCGCGCAGGTGGTGGGGTGGGCGTAGCGGCGCAGGGGGAGAGCGCGGGTGTGCAGGATAGTGGGGAGCAGGTCCAGGGCGCGGAGGAACTGATCGGGACGCACGACGCCTCCTGACGTCTCGGGCGAGGGGAAGAGTCAGAGCACCTTGATCGAGTCGACGAGGAGCAACGGAACCGTTGTCTCGCCGCCGATCTGCGTGTCGTAGCTGAACGAGCCGAGCACCGAGACGTTGGCCCGGAAGATGTCGTCCTCGACGAGGTCCGCCAGGTCCGACTCGGAGCCGGAGAGCATGGTGTTGGTCTCGTAGTCGTACTCGTCGGGCATCCGCCGGTGGGCGACGTCGGCGCGGAACGTGTCGGTGCCGGTCGCCGCGTCGAACTGGGTGACCCTGCCGTAGACGACGTAGTGCTTGCCGAGGTACGCGTCCGGGTTCTTGGCGATCAGCTTCCACTGCCGGGCGCTCAGCGTCTTGTACGACGGCGGCTTTGGCCTCGGCGGCGGCGTGGTCTTCGTAGGCGACGGCACGGCGCTGGTGGGAGCCGCCGTGGTGGGGGCGGCGCTGGTCGGCGCGGCGGTCGTCGGCGCGACCGTGCTCGGGTTCGCGGAGGTCATGGTGGCGGTGGCCGTCATCGGCTCGTCGCTTGTCGCAGCGATGACGGCACCGCCGATGCCGAAGGCGATGACGAGAGCGATGCCGCCGACCGCCAACGGGCGAGCGCTGGAGCGCCGGACGGGAGCGGTGGGAATCGGCATCTCGGCGGGCGTCGCGTCCTCAGGTTGAGCGGCGGGCGGGCGGACGGCGGCCGCTTGGTCGGGCGGCGTCGGGTTGGTGGATTCGGTCATGGCGGCCTCCTCTGTTAACAGGTGCCGGGGAAGGGCGGGGCGGGCGATGCTGCCCGCCCCGCGCGGCGGATCAGGTGAGGGAGACGGTCACGCCGCCGGAGAACGCCGAGTCGTGCAGCTCGAGCTTGGTGAGCTTCACGTTCTTCGGGATGTCGAAGACGAACACGCCGGTCACCTGGTTGCCGGGGTTGATCTCTTCAAAGAAGGTGCTCTGCTCATCGTTGGCGTAGAGGCCGGCCTCGGTGTCCGAGGAGTACTCCGTGCCGTTCCCGGCGAAGGCCTTCTGGCTGCTGCCGTCCAGCGTCTGCGGCTCCTTGCCGATGTTCTTGACGTTGATGGTGATCAGGCAGAACTGGCCCTGGGCCTTGTCGCCGAGCATCGAGCTGCCCACCTTTGCGACGCCACACTTGGACGACTTGACGGTGAACTCGAACTTCCCGTCCCGGGCAGGCTGGCCGATCTTCGCGGTCTTCGGCTTGTCCTCGCCCTTGGCGCCGCCGGCGTCGGCCTTGCTGCTGGTGCCCTCGTCGGTGCTGCCCGCACCGCACCCAAGGGCGACGAGGCCGGTGGCGATCAGGGCCAGAGTGGTGGTCTTGCGCATCGTTTTCCTCCTGCTGTGAACGTGGCGATGTCAATGACAGCAGAACGTGTTAACACTGTCAACACGCATCTTGCTTGAGGGGTGTGACACTCTGCCGAGGCGCGCGAAAACTTGACCAATCACAGCAGCGGAGATCGCCAGGCTCACGGGAGGTGACCGTGCGGGAGCGGGAGCAACTGGCGCAAGCGGTACGCCGACTTCCCCGCCCCGATGGGCGGCACGATGGCCAGCCCGGGAGTTCGACCTGTTGCAGGTCGAGCAGTGCCCCCGCAGTCAAGGCAAGTTTCCCGAGGTGTCCCGAGCCGACCGGCTCTGGCGGCACCTCCCCGCGGCGTAGGAAGCCCTGCCGCGGCGCTCGCCAGCGTCGAGGGGTAGCTGGTGGCCCGGCAACGCGGCGAGCGACGAGCTCGCAGGAAGGTCGACAAGCAACCCGCCGGCCTGCTTCCCGAGGTCGACGCCTTGGTCGACGAGCTGGGTCCGCAGGGCGCCTTCGACGAGCTCTGGCAGAGCTTCTCGCCACCCGGCCCGGGTCGCCCCTTCGCCACCCCCGATGACCTGGCCGACCTGATGGCCCGGCTGGCCAATGTCGGTGGAGGCGCGGTCCTCGATCCGGCTGCCGGCATCGGTGCCACCCTCCGGGCCGCTGCCCGCGCCGGCTGTACCGCCACATACGGCCAGGAACTCGACGGGAACCTCGCCTGGCTCTGGCTCGCGCGACGCGAGGTACCCGGAGAGGTCCGCCCTAGCGACTCACTCCGCGCCGACGCGTCTTCGTGCTGACGACACCCAGATCCCTCAGCAGCAGCAGGAGATCGGACTACCGCAACTCAGCGTGGGCCAGTGGCAAAGCGCGAGAGTCCGCCGTTCCACATGCGACCGGCTGCCCACAAGTACCGTCGTGACGGCGTTTTACGCGAGGAGCCCATGGGGGAGCAGGTTCGGCCGCTCACATGAAAAGCGCGGCCTGCTGGTCGGTGTGGCAACGGTTGCCAACGCCACGCCCACCGAGGCCTACCGCAGCCGTGGTGGCGAGCGGGTTCCAGGCGCAAATGTCGGAGACCACGATCAAGCAGCATTGTCGCACTGCCCGCCTACGGCGTGGGTCCGAGCCTCGCGCTGCTCTACGCGGTGACCAGGCAGAGCGGGAGTCATCCGTTGCCGGCGAGCTTGAGACGGGTCAGGATGTCCCCGATCTCGCGGCTCTCCTCATGGTCCGGCCCGTACACCACGCACAGGTCCTCGTACAGCGGAAGAAGCACCTCGTTGGCCTGCTCAACGTTGCGTTCGGCGAGCAGGAGCATGCCAATGTCGCGGCGTAGTTCCAGGGCCGTGCTGGAGGCATCGCCCTCGACTGCCCGTACGTGTGCTAGAACCTGCCGGAACTGACGCAGCGCCGTGGTGGCCTGACCGAGTCCCGCCCGGCAGTGGGCCGCCTGCCGTAGGCAGGCCATCGCGTCGTCGCTGTTCGGACCCTCAGTACGTGCGAACGCTGCGGCGAGCGAGTCGAACTCCGGCAGCGCGTCACGGAAGTCGCCACCGATGACGAGGATCGCTGCCCGGCGCTGACGAAGCTGCAGGACGCGGGAGTTCTCCAATCCGAGTGCTGCGGCGGCAGGTTCGATGACGTGCTGCAGGGCCTCGGCGGCCTGGGCGTAGCGTTCATCGGCGAGCAGGTCGTTCGAGTGCGCTACTGCGTCGTTGATCGCGTGTCCCAGTGCCGTGGCGGGGACGGCGTCCGGCGCTTGGGACGGAGCGGCTGCGTCGTGGGTGATCCGGGGCGACGGGGCCGTGCGCGGCCGGGGTGAGTTGGGGCGGCGGTACAGAAGCGTCGGGTCCGGGATGCCCGCGGGCAGCTGCTCCGCGGGCGGCGGTGCGGCACCTGGCGGTGGAAGGAAGGGCAGCAGCCGTTCGTAGACGTCGTACGCGTCCCTGGGCCGCTGTTCGGGGCTCTTGGCCGCCAGTTCCAGCACCAACTGTTCCACGGACTCGGGTACGTCCGGGCGCAGCTTGCGCAGGGGCATAGGTACGTCGTAGACGTGCTGCTTCATGAGCTCGAACTCGTTGCCGCCCTGGAACAAGGGCATGCCGACGAGCAGTTCGTGCAGCAGGCAGCCGAGCGCGTACAGGTCGCTCTGGGGGGTGATCTGGGCGCCCTGGATCTGCTCGGGCGGCATGTACCGGTGGGTGCCGAGCGCTTGGCCGGTCGCGGTGAGGCGGGTGATGTCGGTGCGCAGGATGGCGGCGATGCCGAAGTCGAGAACCTTGACGGTCCCGGCATCGGTGATCAGCACGTTGTCGGGCTTAAGGTCGCGGTGCACCACGGGGATGGCATGGGCGTGGGAAAGCACCGTGCAGATCTGGGCGGCCAATGCGGCAGCCCAGGAGACCGGGAGCGGCTGAGCCGGCTTGATGTAGGCCCGCAGGGATGTGCCGCGCACGTACTCCATGACCAGGTAGACCCGGTCGTACGACTGGTCGAGCACCGCATCGTAGACCTGCGGGACGCCATGGTGTTGGATGCGGGCGGTGATGCGTGCCTCGCGACGGAAGCGCTTGGCGAACTCCTCGGCTTCTTCGGCGGAGGAGATGACGTCGGTACGGATCAACTTGACGGCGATTTCCCGGTCGAGAACCGCGTCGTAGCCCCGCCAGACCTGCCCCATGCCGCCGGAGCTGATCTGCTCGACCAACTCGTACCGGTCGGCGATCGGCTCTGGCCGCACTGCTACCCCCAAGTACCTCGCTCAGCACTATTGCGTTGACAGCTTTCCCGCTCGCACGTTGGCAGTCCAGAGCCGCCGGGTCACACCCCAGGCGGACGGAGACCCGGCAGCTCCGGTCGGTGGCGACGCTTCATGCCGCGCCGTCGACCACACCTTCCTGCTGACGGATCATCCGCCAGGCGGCGCTGCGGGCACTGCGGTTGAGGGAGCTGCGGAAGTCCGGCTCGCTGTTGCTGAAGTACTTGTTGCCAAGGTCCGCAACGGTGTCGAAGTGGTCCATCATCTTCTCCTCGAAGACCGGCTCGAAGACGTGCCCGAAGCCGTCCTCGTCGTTGGCGACCGCGGCAAGACGTACCTTCGGGTCGGCCATCGTCTCCTCGAAGGGCTTGATGACGTCCTGATCGGTGAAGTCGGTGCCGTACTTGTCGTTGAACTTGTCGATCAGCTCCGACAGCAGCGACTTCTCCGGGTCCTTCGCGCCGCCGGACCCGTCGCCGAAGCCGGGCAGTTCGGCGGTGCCCTCTGCGGCGAGGCTGACGTCGTGCTCGCCGGTCTTCTCCACCCGCAGGTGGCTCAGGTCGACCTCGCCGATGTCCAGGCCGCCGTCAGCGCCGCGGGGCAGCCGGTTGAGCAGGTGCCGGCCGTAGAGGTAGAGCCGTTCCAATTCAGCGTCGGCGTAGGGGACGATTTGCGACAGGAAGCTGTACTTGCGGACATAGTCGTTGAGGTTGGACCGGAACGCCTCAGCTGTCTCGTGGTCCTCCTCGTCGTCGCTGTCCATCAGCGCCGTGAAACGCTCCACGGCCGGCCCCATGTGCCGGTAGAGCTCGGCGTGCAGCTTCTCCCACTTCGCCGTGTTCCCGGCGGCCTGCTCCTCGGCCGCCAGGTACGCCTCGACGAACTCCTGCATTTCCGCCTCGACGAGCAACGCTGCCTGCATCACTTTGCTCTGCGCCGTGTATAGCAGGTTGGGGTCGGTGGGCAGGGTCTCGGCGTCCTCGTAGTACGGCCGGAACGACTCCTTGATCTCCTCGGCGTCGTTGACGAAGTCCAGCACCGCGAGGTCGGCCTGGCTCTTGCGCTCGGCTGTGCGGTTGAGCCGAGAGAGGGTCTGCACGGCGGCGATGCCGCGCAGCTTCTTGACGACGTACATGGTGGTGAGTAGCGGCTGATCGAAGCCGGTCTGGTACTTCTCGGCGACGACCAGGATCCGGTACTCGGGTTTGCTGCCGGCCTGACCGGTCTTGTCGTCGGCGCGGGTGTAGGCGAACTCCTTCGGCAAAGCGCTCTCCGACAGGCCGCCGTTCTCCTTGACCTCGGTGGTCTCCTCGCCCTCGTAGGTGAGGCTGCCGGAGAAGGCGACCAGCACGCCGGGGTCCGGGTAGCCCTGGTCACCGATGTAGCGCTTGATGGCGCGGGCCATCTGCACGGCGCTGTGCCGGGACGCGGTCACGACCATCGCCTTGGCCCGGCCGCCGAGCCGGCCGAGGGTGTGGGTGCGGAAGTGCTCGACGATGATCTGCGCGTGCTGGGCGACGGTGGAGTCGTGGGTCACCGCGTACCGGGCGAGAAGGGCATTCGCCTTGCTCGGGTCGACCTCCCGCTCGTCGGGGTTCTGGTTGACCAGCTTCCAGTACGTCTCATAGGTGACGTAGTTGCGCAGCGGGTCGAGGATGAACCCCTCGTCGATGGCCTGCCGCATCGAGTAGGTGTGGAACGGGTGGTACTTGCCGTCCTCACCACGGGTGCCGAAGAGCTCCAGCGTTTTCGCCTTCGGTGTGGCGGTGAAGGCGAAGTAGGAGAGGTTCGCCGCCCGCTGCCGCTTCCTGGCGTTGGCGGTGAGCTTCGCTTCGGTGTCGAGTTCGACGGGGGCGGTGGTGGCGCCGGCGTCGTCGGAGTCGGTGTCCAGCCCCAGATCGCGCAGCACCCTTCGTACGGAGGTGGCGGCGTCGCCGGACTGGGAGGAGTGCGCCTCGTCGACGATGATGGCGAACCGGCTGCCCTGGATCTCGGTGGGGTTGCGCTGGAGGTAGTCGACCAGGGCCGGGAAGGTGTGCAGCGTGACCGTGACGATTTTGCCGGTTTCCCGGGACAGCGCCTGGGCGAGCTGCTCGGATTTCGCCCCCTGCTTCTCGTCGATCTTCACGACCAGCCCGGCGGTCTGCTCGAAGCTGCCAACGGTCTCGCGGAGCTGGGCGTCGAGGTTCCGCCGGTCGGTGATGATGACAACCTTGTCGAAGACGGGGGAGCCGGGCCTGAGCCCGGTGGCCACCCCATCCGGGTCGAGGTCGGCGGCCTTCGTGTGGGTGTGCAGCGACGAGAGCCGGTGGGCGAGCCAGGCGATGGTGTTGGACTTGCCGGAGCCGGCCGATGCCATCACCAGGTAGTTATGGCCGGCGCCGTGCCGGGCGGCGTGGGCGGTCAGCCGCTTCACTGCGTGCCACTGGTGATACCGCGGAAAGATCACGGCCTTGCGGGTACGCCCGTCCGCGCCCTTCTCCTTGGTGAGGTGGACGAAGCGCTCCAGCAAATCGAGCCAGTTGTCCCGCTGCCAGATCTCCTCCCACAGGTACGAGGTGGCGTACTTGCCGGCGAGGGTCGGCGGCGGATTGCCCTGCCCGCCGGGCCGGCCGGGCCCGTTGGAGCCAGTGTTGAAGGGCAGGAAGCGGGTCGACTTGCCGCGAAGCTGGGTGGTGACGAAGACCAGGTCCGGGTCGACGGCGAAGTTCGCGACGACCCGCCGAGAAAAGATCAGCTCGGTGGGGTCGCGGTCGGTGCGGTACTGCTGCTTGGCCTGCTCGACGCCCTGCCCGGTGAGCGGATTCTTCAGCTCGGCGGTGGCGACGGGGATGCCGTTGAGGAAGAGCGCCAGGTCGAGCCGGTTGCCCTGGTCGGACTGCTTGGTCGCGTAGGCCAGCTCCTTGACGACCGTGAGCCGGTTGGCGCGGTAATCGTCGAGGATGTTGTCGGACTCTACAAGCGATGGCTTGAAGTACGCGACCCGGAGGCGGACGCCGTGGTCCTTGACACCCTTCCGGAGTACGTCCAGCAGCCCGTCATTGGTAATCGCCTTGTCGAGCTGCTTCGCGAAGCCGGCCTGCGCGGCGTTCTGGTCACCGCCGTAGTAGGTGACCAGATCGTCCCATTCAGCCTGTTGCGTGCCGTCGATGAAGCTGAAGAGTTGCGCGGTGTCCAGGCCGAGGTCGGGCCGGTAGTCGGAGTTGCTGCTTAGCTCCCAGCCGTTGTCGAGGAGCGAGGCGACGATGGCGTCGCCGAACACCGACTCGTGATGAACCGGGCTCATCGCAGCCCCTCCTCAGGTCCTCGGCCGGTGGCAGCCGAGACGTCGAACCGGCCAGTGACGGCGGCCGTGATTAGCGCTTGCCGTCGTTCGGTAATGAGCTTCCGATGCCTTGCAACCCGTGTCCGCAGAGCCTCATGCTTATCGAGCTCTCTCGATGCTCTGGCAGCAAGGGCAGTCTGCTGATCTGGGTCAGGCGTTGGTATAAGCACCCGCTTCAGGTCCCAGATGTTGATGCCCTTGATCGTGGCACCTGTCACCCTCTGTTGGATCTGGTAGACGACGGCCGGGGACTCAAGGACGAGGCGTAGCCAGGTCGGGCTTACGCGGGACCCGATAGATATCCTTGCCGCGTCCTGAGTTAGGTTCGCGCCGGTTAACTCGTCTGGAACGACAGCCACTTCACCCACGCTGCCGCGGATCGCGATGACGAGGTCTCCTCCTTTGAGGCGTGACCGAGCGTAACCTGCCTCGATTTCCCTCGTGGTTTTGTTCAAGCTGGCTGCGGAAAGGCGGTTTGCGGCCACATCCCCGCCCTTCACGATCGGCACGCCATTATCTACATTCGGCCCGGGCAGGACGATGCCGTACATGATCGGGCGAAGTTGATCGGTCAGGTGCATCAATGGAGTCCAGCGCCAACCGCCCAGAGATTCGCCTACACCAGCGCTCTGGCCGTTGAGAAGCGTTCCCAGGATGGCTCGCTCGCGCTCTTGAACGTCTCGGTCGAACTGAGCTAAGTGGCTGCTAAGTCGATCCATGCGGGCGGTCTCGGTGTCGAGAAAGTCGGCGATGCGGCGCTGCTCCTCCAACTCGGGGAGCCACATCCGATACCCGCTAATCAGTTCCCACGAGGTCCGAGGCATCTTCGTCCCGTAGGCCGTGGTGTTCGCCCATTCGATCCACGGCTGCGACAGCGTTAGGTAGAAGAGGAAGCGTCGGTCGACCTTCGGTCCGGGCCTAAGAACAAGAAGTTCGCCCGTTGCACTTCCCTGCGCCACCGGGAGATAGGATTTTGCCAGGTAGGGACGTAGCTTGCTGAAGAGGACATCGCCGTCTCGGTGCAGAACGCTGTCCTCAGCCTCCTTTGTTGGCAGTTCTGTGGCTAGGAGCCTGCCCGTTCGGCTCTCCAGGTCCTCCAAGCCAAGGAAGGGGAGTGGTGAACCGTCTGCCTTCTCAACAGGATTGGTGACGGCAGCCTTGACTCGCACTATAGTCACTCCGTCACCTCGGTGAGCAGTGACTGGATCTCGGCTTCCAGCGCCTTCAACTCGGCGTCGATCTCGGCGAGCGGGCGCGGCGGCTTGTAAACGTAGAAGTGGCGGGTGAAGGGGATCTCGTAGCCGATCTTCGTCTTGCTGTGGTCGATCCAGGCGTCCGGTACGTGCGGCACAACCTCGCGGCTCAGGTACTCATCCACGTCCTCGTTCAGCGGCACGTTCTCGAAGTCGCGCAGCTCGGCGTCCGGTTCGGGCGCGCCCTTGATGAGCTGCACCTCGCCCTCCGGATCACGCACGCCGATCGCGTCCCGTAGCGCCTTCTGGAACGGCGCGCCCGACGGCCAGAGCACGCCGGCCTCAGCCATCGCCGAGCGAACCGCATCCCACGCCGCCCGCTTCGTCGTGCAGACCTGACCGAGCAGCGGCTTCAACGCCGCCGTGAACGCCTCGACGTCCAGCGCCTTCTGGATCGGCTTCGACTCGCGGACCTGGGCCAGGGTCTCGGCGGTGATCTCGAAGCGGAGCTTGAGCGGCCGCTCGACGGTGATCCGGCGGTAGCCGAAGTCGTCGTTGTCGAAGACCTTCACCTTGCCGTGCTGCGGGTGCTCCGGGTCTTGCACGGCGTGCAGCGCGTCACCGTAGAGCCGGGTGATCTCGGCGATCTGCGCGGGCGTCAGATACTTGCGCTTGTCACCCAGCGACTTGCGCATCTTGGCGAAGTGCTCCCGCGCGTCCAGCAGGATCACCTTGCCCTGGTGGTCCGGCGACTTCCGGTTGGTCAGGATCCAGAAGTACGTCGAGATGCCGGTGTTGTAGAAGAGCTGATCCGGAAGGGCGACGATCCCCTCCAACCAGTCGTTCTCGATGATCCACTGCCTGATCCGGGACTCGCCGGACTCGGCTGCGCCGGTAAAGAGGGGCGAGCCGTTGAAGACGATGGCCACCCGGCTGCCGCCCTTGCCGTCGACTACCGGCTTCATCTTCGACAGCATGTGCTGGAGGAAGAGCAGCGAACCGTCGTTGATACGCGGCAGCCCGGCGCCGAACCGGCCGCTGAAACCGAGCGTCTCGTACTCCCGCTCGATCTCGTCCTTGACCTTCTTCCACTCCACGCCGAACGGCGGGTTGGCGAGCAGGTAGTCAAACTGGCCGCCGCGGTGGCCGTCGTCGCTGAACGAGTTGCCGAACTTGATGTTCTCCGGGTCCTGACCCTTGATCATCATGTCGGAACGGCAGATCGCCCAGGACTCCGGGTTCAGCTCCTGACCGAAGACCTGCACCGTGGCCTTCGGATTGTGCTGGGTGATGTGCTCCTCGGCCGCACTCAGCATGCCGCCGGTGCCGCATGCCGGGTCGAGAACGGTGCGCACCACACCGGGAACGGTGAGCGCGTCGTCGTCCGGGGCCAGCAGCAGGTTCACCATCAGCTCGATGACCTCACGCGGGGTGAAGTGCTCACCGGCCGTCTCGTTCGACTGCTCCGAGAAGCGGCGGATCAGCTCCTCGAAGACGTACCCCATCTGGTGGTTGGAGACGACCTCCGGTCGCAGGTCCAGGTCGGCGAAGCGGCCCACCACCTGGTAGAGCAGGTTGGCGTTGTCGAGGCGCTTGACCTGGGCCGCGAAGTCGTACCTGTCCATCACCTCCTGCGCGTTCTCGGAGAACGCGCCGATGTAGGCCAGCAGATTCTTCGCCGCGTACGCGGGGTCGTTGGCGATCGCCTTCAGTGAATATCCGCTGACGTTGTAGAAGCTGTGCCCCGAGGCCTTCCGCAGGAACTTGGAGACGTCGATGTCCTTGTCTTTGAATCGGTCATACGTCTCCAGGACCCTGTCCTTCGTCGGCGCGAGGACGCACTCCAAGCGGCGCAGCACGGTGAAGGGCAGGATCACCTTGCCGTAGTCGGACTGCTTGTAGTCGCCGCGGAGGAGGTCGGCGACCGACCAGGCGTGGTTGGCCAGTTCGGTGTGCTTGCTGGTGCTCAACGGATTCCTTCTGCTGTGCCGTCCGGGCTCCGGACGGGTGGGGGACCGGTATGCTCGTTCAATTCTCGACGCGCGTCAGGTCGAGGGTGGGGCAGTGTCTGGTGGGAGCAGTGCGCCGCCGGTGAGGCCGGCGGCCAGGGTGCGGGCCGCTTCGTCGGCGAGGCGGTTTGCGATGTCCGCCGCGACGCGGAGCGCGTTGAGTCGGCGGAACGCTTTGCCGTACCGCTGCTGTTCGGTGAGGGAAAGCAGGGGAATCCGCAGGCGTCGAGGGTCGACCCGGACCACAGTGGTGCCGGACGATGCGGCGCTGAGGTTGTCCTCGGCAGCCAGGAATCCGGCAAGGAACCACGGGTCGAGGCGGGCGGGGTCGGGGCGCAGGAGGTGGAGGTGCCGGCCGAGGAGATGACCGACGTCCCGGGCGTCGGCGACGCGCGCGCCGACGCCTTCGTGCAGCATCTCGGGAAGGATGACGTCTCCTGACTGGATGGTGATGTCCTCATCCGAGGGTTCCTCCTCGGCGGCGCCGGAGGCCGGCCGGCGCGACACCACGTCTCGGGCGGTGAGCGTCCGAGGCGCTTCGACGTCCTGCCCGGCGGGGGTAGAGCTGCGGCTCGCGCCTGGAGCGCGGAGAAGCATGAGGGCGTCACCCCGCAGGAGGTCAGCCACGCTGGCGGTGCGCCAGGACAGAGAAGTGGCGCCAGCCGGCGGCCAAGCCTGGCCACCGCTGAGGGTCACCAGGCCTGTCGCTGCGCGCCGCACCCGGCTGCGCAGCTCGTACGCCATCTCGGCGAGTTCGTCGGGCTTGGCGGGGACCGGGGCGGCCCGGATGTGGCGGGCGGGGCTGAGGTCGACCGACTCGTCGAGTAGGTCAATGACTGGGACGGCCCGCGCTGTGCTGGGGATCGGTTCGAAGTTGTCGGGGTGCCGGTCGAAGTCGTTCCAGGCATCGATCACTGCGCCGTGGAGCGCAGACCAGTCCGACGGCGGGCGCCTACCCGAGCTTTCCTCGGTCCCGCGGCCGTCGATGGCGGCGGCGTCCACCAAGAGAACCGCCGACGGCGGGGTCGGCTGCGGTTGCGGCCGTTCAAGCAGCCATAGCTGCAAACCGATGTGCAGCGGTTGGGCGACACCGACGGGTAAAGCGACGACGGCTCGTAGTGCTCCGCTGCGGACCATCTCGGCCCTGATTCGCCGCCCCGAGGGCCGAAAGGCGGAACCAGGTGGCATGAGCAGAACTGCACGGCCGCCTGGGGTCAGGTGCGCGAGACAGTGCTGTAGCCACGCGAGTTCCGACTCACCCTTCGGCGGCAGGCCGAACACCCATCGCGGGTCGTATGCCAGGTCCTCGTGGCCCCAGTCGCGATAGCCGTAGGGCGGTGCGCAGAGCACGGCGTCGGCGGCCAGCATCGGGAACGCGTCGCTACGTATGCTGTCGCCGACCCGGACCTGCGGCTTTGTTCCCTCGGTCTCTACGGCGAGGCGAGCGGCGGCTTGGGCGGCCACCGAAGGCACGATGTCCTGGCCGTGCAGCTCCCGGGCCCCGCGGGCCGCGGCGGCCAGAAGCAGCCCACCGGCACCACACGCGGGGTCGAAGACCTTGTCCGGGTATGACTCGCCGGGGCCACCGAGGAGATCGGCCATCAGATCAGCGATTGGCGTCGGCGTTCGATAGGCGCCACCGGCCTTGGTGTCGGTGACGTCGCCCTCGGCGAACACCTCCAGCGTTCGCGCCGCGCCTTCCTCGGCGACGCAGCGCAACAGCGTGCGAAGCAACTCGGCATCTTCGGGTTGATAGGCCAGTTCATCGGTGCCCGGGATGTCGTCGGCGTACGACCCGGTCGTCTGCTGCGCCCATTCGGACAGCCGGTCATCGGAAAGCCCGACAGCCTTGTCCGCCTCGGTGTCGGCAAGGCGACTCGCCGCGACAATGAGCGGGAGCAGTTTGCTTCGGTGGGCGAGGTCGGATGCGCTGGCGCGCAGGGCAGTGCGCAGATCGTCGGCGGGAGAACTGGCAGGCAACTGTCCGCGCGCGGCGAGCCAAGCCCGGACGGCGTCCAGGTCGTACGCCGGGCTGGCCTCCGTCCCACCTGTCGGGGTCGGGAAGTCCGGGTGACGCCGGCGCCAGTTGCTCACTGTGGCGCGCGTGACGCCGGCCATCCGGGAGATCTCGGCGGCGGTCAGCTGGGCGGGTTGCGGCATCGGCTGTCCTGTCGGTTGGCGCATGGTTCTGCTCCCCGCTCACTGTACACGATGCCCGAGCCGTTTAAACGCGTTGACATTGCTTTCACGCGCGGGTGTGCTACTGTTGTTTTCAGCGAGCCGAGCTTGTCCGGCGGCCGTCGATCCCCCTGCCCACCCGCCGAGCGTATGGGCGTTCCACCCCTTCAGGAGGGCCTCTTCGTGTCCATCACCATGCCCACCGCGCCCGTCGAGGGCATCCAGCTGACCGTCACCCCCTTCCGCACCGATGCGGTGATCGGCACGATCGGGCTGCCTGCGCTCCTGCAGCTCGTCCCCTCGCCGAAGCTGGAGGAGGACAAGCGCGCGATGAAGTTCTCGCCCGGTGCGATGCGCCGGCACGCCGAGATCCGCTCCCTGGTCCAGCGCACCCTCAAGTCGACCCAGAAGGGCCGCAACGTCGCCGGTTACGCCCGCTACATCGCCTCCGGCATCAACGGCGACTTCGGCTCCGGTTGGTCCACCCCGCCGATCACCTTGTGGCTCGCTGGCGAGCCCGGCGCGGTCAGCGACGAGCTCATCCCCGGCAGCGGCATCCGGAAGATCACCCTCCTCGCTGGCTCCCCGGTCGTCGCGATCGACGGCGAGACCCAGGTAACTGCCCTGCACGAGCTCTACGACGACCCGCAGGAGTACGGCACCACCTACGAGGCCCTCGGTGCGGTCCGGCTGCCGTTCGAGCTCTACTGGGGACTCAGCGTCGAGGACGCCCGGCAGATTTTCTACGACCGCAACGTCGAGGGCGTCCCGGTGGCGAAGAACCTCGCCATGTCCATGGACCAGCGGGACTTCGGCACCCAGCTGGCGCACCGCATCGCCGAGACCGTCAAGGTCGAGCACGACGGCAAGACGGTTTCCTTCGCCAAGCTCGTCCAGTCCCGCAAGCGGCAGCTCACCAAGACCGACCCCGAGCTGATCACTCTGTCTGCGCTGCGGGTCCTCGTCATCACCACCCTCTACGGCCGCGCCGGGCTCGCCCTGTCCTCGGCCACCGTCCGCGCCACGGACCTCCCCGAGGGGGCGACCGCCGAGCAGATCGAGCGCCGCGTCGTACCGCTGCTGTCGACTCTGATCACCAATCTCTACCCGCAGCTCGCCGCCCGGTCCGCGGCCTCCGCGCCGGCGGTCCTGGCCGGCATCGGCATCGCCGCCCATCAGACCACCGACTGGGCCACCGCGGGCATCCCGCTCACCGACACGGACCTGCTGAACCTCCTCTCCGGCATCCGGTGGGAGCGGGAGGCCCGCTACTGGGACGGCATCGCCGCCAGCGCCAACGCCGCCGGTGCCCTCAACTTCGGCGGCGGCGCCAAGGACTCCGGCGGCCGCGTCGCCGACGCCATCCTCTACCCCGACACCGAGAGCGGTCGCAAGATCCGCGGACAGTAACCCGCCCTGGCCCGCGCCACCCCCGAGACGCCGTGCGTCGCGCCACCAGCCACCCGCTGGTGGCGCGGCCGCCCGTCACCCCTCATCCCCCGTGAGGAGGAAAGACGTGACAGACGACCAGACCGGCACCGTCGACCAGCTCATCCTCGACCACCTCGACCACGCCAACCTGCCCGAGACCGCCGAGGACCTCATCATCGCCGCCCTGCTCGGCGACGAGGACCTCACTGCCGTACTCGGCGGAACCGCCCCGCGCCGGCCCGAACCACCCGCCGCAGACGAGGCGGCGTCCGAGCCGATCGGCACCTATCTCGCCAGCGTCGAGGTGACCGGCTTCCGCGGCATTGGCCCCACCGCCACCCTCAACCTCATCCCCGGGCCAGGGCTGACGATCGTCACCGGCCGCAACGGCTCCGGCAAGTCCAGCTTCGCCGAAGCCGCGGAGTTCGCCCTCACCGGCAACAACAAGCGCTGGGCCGGCCGTACTGCGGTCTGGCAGAAGGGCTGGCGCAACCTGCACGCCAGCACCGACCCGCGTATCCGCGTCCGGTTGGGCGTCGAAGGCCACCGCGACGGCGCCACCGTGGAATGCCACTGGGCCAACGACGCGAACCTTGCCGAGTGCACCACCTTCCTGCAGGCCACCGGCCAGCGCCGCCAGAGCGTCGCCGATCTTGGCTGGGCCAAGCCCCTGGAGCTCTACCGCCCGTTCCTCTCCTACTCGGAACTCGGCGGCCTCCTCGGTGGCAAGGACAGCGAGATGTACGACTCCCTGCAGCGAATCCTCGGACTCGGCCGTCTCGTCGAGATCGAAACGATGCTCAAGACCGCCCGCCGGGAGATGGACCAGCAGCGCAAGCGGGCCGCCGAAGGCCTCCCGGCCCTGAAGGCGGCGCTGGCGGAGCACCCGGACCCCCGCGCCCGCCTCGCCGAGCACGCCCTCACCGGCCGGCACGCCGATCTCGACCAGCTCGAAACCCTGACCACCAGCGGCGAAGCGGCCGACGACGCGACCGTCGTGCCGCTGCGCCAGCTCGACGTCCTGCACCTGCCCAGCCACACCGAACTCACCGCCGCAGTCGAGCAGCTCCGCACCGCGCTGCGCCAGATCGACGCCCTGGCCGGCACCCCGGCCGAGGAGGCCAGGGCACTGGCCGGGCTGCTCCGCGACGCGCTGCGCCACCGCGCCAACCACCCCGATCAGCCTTGCCCAGTGTGCGGGGGTCGCACCCTGGACGAGGAATGGGCCGCCCAGGCGCAGACGCAGCTACAGCGGCTGACGCGACGCGCCGAGCAGCTCGACGCCGCCCACCGGACCGAACGCGAGGCCCGACGCGCCCTGCGCCAGCAGGTGCCCACCCTGCCTGCCGCCCTGAACCTCGACCTCTCCTCCGAGCAGGTCCACACCGGCGACGCCCGGACGGCCTGGCAGAGCTGGGACGACCTGCTCGCCACCGCGGACTCCACCATGATCGCCGAAACCGCAATCGGCGCCTTCGGCGCCCTCGTCACCGCCCTCACTCCGGTGCAAACCGCCGCCCGGGACGCCCTGGAGCGTCGTCGGCAGGCGTGGCGGCCGGTCGCCGACCAACTCCGCACCTGGATCGACACCGAACGCGCCAGCCGGCACGCCGCCACCATGTTCACGGCCCTCAAGACCGCGATCGCCAAGCTGCTGGAGTTCGGAAAGGAGATCCGCGCCGACAAGCTGGCGCCGGTCGCGGCGGAGGCAACCACCATCTGGAACACCTTGCGGCAGGACAGCAACGTCCAACTTGGCGCGATCAAGCTGGCCGGCACAGGCACCACCCGCCGGGTCGACCTCGACGTGGAGGTCGACGGCGTACCCGGAGCGGCCCTCAGCGTCATGAGTCAGGGCGAACTGCACTCCCTCGCCCTGGCGCTGTTTCTTCCGCGCGCCACCATGCCCGAGAGCCCGTTCCGGTTCCTCGTCATCGACGATCCGGTGCAGTCCATGGACCCGGCCAAGGTCTACGGCCTTGCTCAGGTCCTCGCCCAGGTCGCGAAGCACCGGCAGGTCATCGTCTTCACTCACGACGACCGGCTCCCCGCCGCCGTCCGGCATCTGCAGCTCGACGCCCGGATCCTCGCCGTCAGCCGCCTCGCCCGCTCCCAGGTGACCGTCACCGGTGACCGAGACGGTGATCCCGGGCAGCGCTACCTCACCGATGCCCTGGCCATCACCCACGATGAGAACATGGCCGGCACCGTGCAGGGCACCATCGTCTGCAACCTCATCCGCGATGCCCTCGAGTACGCCTGCCACGAAAGGATCCGGATCCGTGGCTTCCGCGCCGGCACGTCGATCGCCGACACCGAAGCCGCCATCAGTGAGGCCGAGGGACTGCGCCCCACGCTGGCCCTCGCTCTGCTGGGCGACCGCAAGCGCGTCGGTGACCTGCCTGCCGAGTTGAGCAAGCTCGGTTCCACCGCCGCTCGTGTGGTCAAGGCGGCGAACAACGGCTCCCACGGCGGTGCCACCAGCGACCTCGCGGTCCTGATCGAGGAAGCACGGCACCTGGTGGGGAGGCTGTGCCGCCCATGACCCCCGAGCAGCTTCTCGACGAAGCCTCCACCCTGCTGCACCGTCCCAGCCGCAGTATGCGCCGCTGCTGGCAGCGCGGCTGCGCCTGCCTCACCCGCGTCGCACTCGAACAGGGATTGCGCATCTGCTGGGACCAGGTCGCACCCAGTCTCATCCGATGCCCGATGCGGCATCAACTGCTGGCCCTACCGGCCTTCGTCGATGCCTCGACGGCGCTCCTCGCGAGGACGGCATGGCACGGCCTCTCCCGCGCCATGCACCACCACGTGTACGAGCTGGCGCCTACTGTCTCGGAGCTTGAGGGCTGGCACCGGGACGTCACCCGCCTCCTACCGCAGCTCCGTGCCATGACTCTCGCGAATAACACCACCGACTCTGATTAAGCCGTTGCAGGCAACCCGTTGCACAGCGAAAACGACTTGTCGTTCCCCCGACCGGGGCGATGGCACGAACAGTCTTGGTGGCACTGGTAGGCCGATCGGGCAGGGCGCGGGCTGTGACCTGCTGCTCGTCTTGTGCCGACCACGGCTCACTTGCATAGTCGCTCTACGGCTGCGGCCGCGTTCTAGAGGGGAAGAACGTGTCACAAGCATCTGAGTTCCTCCGCGACCGGGAACTCGCCTGGGCGACAGCCCTGTCCGCCGTGTCGCTCGTCTCGGAAGTCGGCGCCTTGGAAGAGGAGGTCAAAGAGGTCATCCGCCTACTCGGCAGGGTCTGCGGAGACTCCGGCCTGTACGACCGCCGGCTGCTCGCCTATCGGTACCCCGCGTGCCTGGTCACCGGCCTCGCCGGCATCGGCGCCGTCGGCTACGAACACGGCAACTACTGGAGCGCCGTACACCAGCTGGCGCCGGGCAGGATCGACCAGAGCCTCTGGGGCGAGGTGTTCCGCGCTAACCTCGACCGCTTCAAGCTGGCCCGATTCCCGGGGCTTCCGCAGGTCAACGTCGGCGAGATCCTCATGCACGCCGGCGTCCCCGCGTACTGCATCGGCGACCTGCTGAACCTCCTGCTGCAGCGGCTGGCCCGCGATCCGGGCATGTCCGCGGAGCACTTCCTGGCCTGGGCACTGACCCCCGGCCGTGAATCCCGCCTGTTCGAGCTCGACAAGCCCGTGCAGCGCTTCATCCAGTACGGCGGCGACTACGCCGAGGACCTCATCGACCGCTGCATCGACCTGCTGGAGCGGCTCCGCCAGCCGGTGTTCCACGCAGACGGCCTCGGACTACCTCCACATCTGATCGCCAAGGCGCAGCACCTTGCCGAGTCGGGCCAGCTCGACTGGACCGGTGCGACGGACCGCGTCCAGTCGGGGACCCGGATCACGCAGGCGCGCCCCCATCTGGAACTTGAGCCCTTCGGACGCGGACTCCTGCTGTGGCTGCCCTCGGTGCCCGACGCGGCGGACGGCCACGTGGTGTGGCAGGTGCGCATCGACGGTGAGGCGCAGACCGTGGTCAGCCGGTCGATGTGGCCGGGCGTGCGGGAGACCGTACCCGCGACGGCACTGGCCATCGCACGTCCCGCGCGACAACTCACCGTCGAACTCGCCAATTACGACCAGGAACACGAGATCGAGGTGGTCGACCCCCGGGATCCGCTGCTGGTGTTCAGTGACGACGGTCGACGCGTACCGGCCACTGCCAGCCTGCCGCCGGAACCCGCCTGGCTGCTCTATCCCCACGAGACCGACGCCGGCGCACCGCTCGAGCTTCACGTCACCGGCGACCTGCACGATCTCGGCGACGTCCCCGCCCCCTACGGTTGGCTCGGCTGGACCCTCCGCCGCGTCGACCTTCGCCAGGTGGCCGAGGTGCGCCTCGGCAATGGCACGCCACGACGAGTCAAGGGCGCCCGACGCGCTCAGCTGCACCTCGACCCGCCACTGCCCGGCGTGTCCAGCCTCACCGGCGTCCCGGTCGTCACGGCCGCGCCGAAGCTGACCCTGCCCACCGACCCGGGTGTCACGACCGACTGGTCCATCCGCATCCGCAGACCCGGATCCGACCAGCTGATCACTGACGTCGTCACCGTCATCCGCGACACCACCATCGACCCCTGGCGTCGGCTGCCTCGACCCCTCGTCGGCACGTACGAGGTAACCGTCCGCGGGCCCCTCGGCCGCGGCCTGTCCCGCACCCTCGAGCTGGTCGAGGGCCTGAACGCCCGCTCCAACCCCTCCTGGCGGGAGATCCGCGCCGACGGTCTGGAACCGGCGACCGTGCGGGCCAGCGCCAGCCTGCACGGCCTGACCGTCACCCCGGCAATGGTGCAGTTGGGCCCGAAGGACGTCACCGCTGAGGTGCAGACCAACAGCGCCGCCGGATCAGCGACTGTGCGGGTGACACCAGCGCACATGGCGGTCCAGCGGCTCGGCGGCAGCGGCCGTGGTGCCTGGTCCCTGCAGCCGCTGCGTCTGGACAGCGAGACGATCGGCGAGGGGGAGCTCCTGGTTCGGCTTCCCGAGGTGGCAGACGCCCAACTCGTCGTCAAGGCCGCCGGTCGTGAGCTGCAAACCGTCGTCTCCGGTGCTACGTACGGGCAGCCCCTGGCACGGTTCGCCCTCGCCGCCATCGCCGACACCGTCGGCGTCCACGGCATCGCACAGCTCGATGTCCGCGTCGGCGGTCAGGACTTCCCGGTCGCACGCTGCACCCCGAGGCGCCTCGCCAGCTCCGTCTACATCGACAACGACCGGTTGATCCTCGTCGACGGCGTGCATGCAGAGGGCCTGGTCGCCGGTCTCTACCGTGTATACGCGCCGTGGCAACCCCCGCACGTCGTGACCTTCAACCAGGACTTGGTCAGCGATGCGCTTCCTGAGGAGGTCACCACCGCCGGGCCTATCGTGGCGCTGCTGCGCATGGAGGATCCGTGGGTGCCGGCAGAGTGGCCCGACTGGCCTGCGGCCGACAACGTTTTCGACATCGCCGACCGTGAGTGGAAGCCCAGCGGAGAGGACACCGCCGACGACGCCGTGTCGGGTTACCTGGCGGGAGCCGGCGACCTGCCCGACCACCCGGACATCGCACCGCTGCTGATCGACCTGTATCCCTGGGCAGACGGCCTGCGCGGCAGGGTGACCCGGGACGTCCGCAGCACCTCCGCCATCCTGCGGCGCTATCCCGCGCAAACTCTCATCGCGCTGACGAAGACCAGGACCTCGGCCGACCGGCTGGTCGCCCCACTCGTACACTCCGGTCTGATCGCCGCGCCCCCCGACGCGTACGTCGGGGAGCGTGACGCAACCAAGCTGTGGGGGATCAGCCCTCTGGCAGGCATGCTCGCCACGGCCCATCGTCTCGGCGAGCAAGACGGAAATGAGGAGCTACGCGAGCAGGTATCGGCAGTCTGTGGCGAGGTGGCGCTGCATCTGCTCGCCGGTGGCATCGACCCCTACCGGACGGTTGGCCGGTTCGATGAGTCGGCTCTCCGCCTGGCCGAGCTTCCGATCGAGGTACGTGACCGGTTGTGGAAGGCGATGCGCGTCGTGCCGGGGGGTCTGCTCGACGCCGACGAGCGTTTGACGGCAGCCCGGCAACTGTTCGATGTGCGGATACAGCCGGGCCTCGGCAGAGTCTCCAGCGCCGCCAGGGAGCTACTCCTCGTTTCGCGCGAACAGATCCACGCCGTCAGCGGGCAGCGCGTAACGGACGCAGTCCAAGCGCGAAAGCCAACCACAGGCTGGTGTGCACTGCCCGCGGTGTCGCTCGTCCTGGCTTTCGTCGCCCGCCTGGCTGCCCGTGGACACATTGGCTGTGAGCGGCTGCTGCCGCGCACCCTGCCGCATCACGCCACCCTCGCTCGCAGCGCACCCCGCCTCGTCACCATCGATCTTCTGCTTGCCGAGTTCACCCTGATCGGATCCGGAGCCGCCCGATGATCCTCGACCCCATTGCCACCAGTGACGCGGTCGTCGCCACCTACCGGCGCTACCTGCGCACGCTGGTGGAACCGAAGGACCCTCGTCTGGCGGCCGCCCTGGAAAGCGCGATCAGCGAGGCGATCAACCAGGAAATCACCAAGGGCCCCCTGCTCGAGGCGACACCGCCCTACGTCACCTCATCCACCCCACGTCAGCTCATCGACACCGGTATTCTGGATCCCGGGATCGCCACCCTCGGCAAGGGGTTCAACCTCGACCGACCGCTGTATCGGCACCAGGAGCGGGCGATCCGCAAAGCCGCCGCCGGCCGGAACCTGGTCGTCGCCACCGGCACCGGTTCCGGCAAGACCGAAAGCTTCCTCCTGCCGATCCTCAACCGCATCATGGCCGAACGCTCGGCAGGAACGCTCGGCGCCGGCGTCCGGGCACTGCTGTTGTACCCGATGAACGCGCTCGCCAATGACCAGATGAAACGGCTACGCGGCATCTTGGCCGAGGCGCCGGACATAACCTTCGGCCGGTACACGGGGGAGACCCGGCAAACCCGCCGCGAGGCGGCCGAGATATTCGAACGGCAAAACCCTGGCGAGCGTCCGCTGCCCAACGAACTGCTCAGCCGCGAAGACATGCAGCAGCGGCCGCCACACCTCCTGCTGACCAACTACGCCATGCTCGAATACCTGCTGCTGCGCCCCCTCGACATGGACCTGTTCGAAGGAGAACACGCCGGGCACTGGCAGTTCATCGTCGTCGACGAGGCACACGTCTACGACGGCGCCCGCGGCGCGGAACTGGCCATGCTGCTACGCCGCCTGGTTGACCGCGTCAACACCGACCAGCCGGTCCAGTGCATCGCCACCAGCGCGACCGTAGGCGGCGACATGAAAGCCGTCGCGGAATTCGCCGCCTCCCTGTTCCCGGCACGGTTCGAGTACGACCCGGCCGACGAAACCCGGCAGGACGTCGTCACCGCCGACCGTGTGGAACTCCCACCTGGACCGGAATGGGGACCCCTGCCCGCCTCGGCGTACGCCGAACTCCTGGACGCCGACGACCCCGCCGCCGCCATCCTGGCCCGCGCCCAGCAGCACGGGCACGCCACCGACGACCCGGCAGACGCCCTCGCCCGCGAGCAGCGCGTCCGCAGGCTCAAGGCACTCCTCACCCACGGGCCAATACCACTACCGCAAGCAGCACACGCACTGTTCGACACCGGCGATCAAACCGCCTCCGCCGCGATGGTCGCCCTAGCCAACAGCATCCACGACACTGACGGCGCCCCCGTGCTCTCCGCCCGCTACCACCTGTTCGCCCGCGCCACCGAAGGCGCCTTCACCTGCCTCGGACCCCACGGCCCGCACGTCAGCCTCACCCGACACGAGCGGTGCGAACGCTGCGGCGACGCCGCATTCGAATTCGGCACCTGCCGCCGCTGCGGCACGGTCTACCTCTCCGGCACCCTCGAACGGGTCGGCGCCCACGCCGTCTTCCGCTCCCGGCGCTCCCGAGATGAACAGCAAGTCTGGATGGCGCTGGTCGACTCCGTCGCCACCGACGAAGATGAAGAAACCATCTCCAGCGGCGCCCAATCCGCTGGCGAACTGGGTGGCATGTGCAGCCGATGCGGCGTCTTCCAGACCGGCCCAGCGACCACCTGTCCCCGCTGCCCGGACATGCCCATGCGCTAGGTGCGATTCCTTCGGCAACGGACCGAGGAACTCACCGCATGCCTGTCCTGCGGCGGACGCGGTGGCGGTCTGATCCGCCTCTTCTCCAGCGGAAACGAGGCCTCCGCCTCGGTCCTCGCCACTGCCCTCTACCAGAAGCTGCCCGTAGCGTCCGATCCCATTCAGCAAGGCCTGAAAGGAGGCGGACGCAAGCTTCTGCTGTTCAGCGACAGCCGACAGTCCGCGGCCTACTTCGCCCCCTACCTCGAAGATTCCTACCAGCGTATGCAACGCCGACGGCTGCTGCTCGAAGGCGCCCACGCTGCCGCCGAGACCGGCGACGAGGTCCGGCTGGAGGATGTCATCTACCACACCAGCCGGGCCGCCGACCGGTACGGCATCTTCGAACGCCGCCAATCACGACAGACACGCGAACGCCAGGTAGCCCTCTGGGCGCAGGTCGAAGTCGTCGGCGTCGACGAACGCAACTCCCTCGAAGGCCGCGGGCTCCTCGCCTGGGACATGTCCCGCGACCCGGCCTGGACCCCACCCCGGCCGCTGACCGCCCTCGGCCTCACCGCCGACGAAGCCTCTGCACTAGTCGGCGAGCTCGTCCGATCAATCCGCCTCCAAGGTGCCGTCGCCGCACTAGACGGCGTCGACCCCCGCGACGAAGCATTCGAGCCGAGGCTGGGACCAATCTACGTACGAGGCACGGGCGCCGACTCCCGCCGCAAGGTCCTCAGCTGGCTGCCCACCAAGGGCGTCAACCGCAGACTCGACTACGTACGCCGACTGCTCAACCGGCTCGGACACACCGCGGAACCCCTCAAGATCCTCGAAGGGGTGTGGCACCTCCTGACCAGGGGACCACAGTCGGAGTGGCTGATCGCCAGCACCGAGCGCGGCATCGGCCAGGTCTACCAACTCGACCCCGCCCTGATGGCCTGCACCGTGGTCACCGGTGATAGCGCACTCTGGCAGTGCTCCACCTGCCGCAAACTCACCCCGTTCAACGTCCGCGGCACGTGCCCGACCATGGCCTGCGACGGCGACCTTGAACAGTGGACGCAGCTAGCCGCCAACACAGATACCGATCACTACCGCAACGTCTACCGGGACATGAACCCGGTACCCCTGCGCGTCTTCGAACACACCGCGCAGTGGACCAGCGAGCGAGCTGCCGAAATCCAACAGCAGTTCGTCCGAGGCGAAGTCAACGCTCTGTCCTGCTCCACCACCTTCGAACTCGGCGTCGACGTCGGCGAACTCCAAGCCGTGATGCTCCGCAACATGCCACCCACCACCGCCAACTACGTCCAGCGTGCTGGCCGCGCCGGCCGACGCACCGACGCCGCCGCGCTCGTCGTCACCTACGCCCAACGACGCTCACACGACCTCTCCCGCTTCGCCGAACCCAACCGAATGATCGCCGGCGAAGTCCGCGCACCCTACGTACCCCTCAACAACGTGCGGATTGATCGACGGCATGCTCACTCCGTGGCCCTAGCCGCCTTCTTCCGCCATCAGTTCCGCACCTACGGCACGGTGTGGCGGACGGCCGGAGAGTTCCTTCTGCCCGACGACTACGGAATTGCGCCCGTAACGCTGGTCCGCGACTTCCTGACGCCCGTGCCCGCGGACATCACGAGGTCACTACGCCAGGTCCTACCCACCGACGTACAGGTCAGCATCGGCGTCGACTCCGCCGCCTGGGTCGAGCACCTGCTCGACCTCCTGGAGTCCGTCCGAGCCGAACTCCAACAGGACGTCGACACCTACGAACACAAGCGGCAGGAGGCTTTCGCCGCTCGCAAGGACGACCAGGCTGCCCGCTACAGCCGGGTCATGAAGACCATCACCGCCCGAGAGCTCCTCGGACTGTTGGCCAACCGCAACGTCCTGCCCAAGTACGGCTTCCCCGTCGACACCGTCGAACTACGGCTGGCTTTCGCCGATGCCCAGCAGGCCAAGCAGCTGGAACTTTCCCGTGACCTCTCCTCAGCCATCTACGAGTACGCGCCCGGCGCGGAGGCCATCGCCGGGGGATTGACCTGGCAGTCCGCCGGCGTTTACCGGCTCCCTGGACGGGACTTGGAACGCCGCTACTACGCCATCTGCGACGGCTGCGGCCACTACCGCGACTCCATCGACCGCCTCGACCAGGCCTGCCCGGCATGCGGCGCCGCACCGGTCGGCGCTCCCCGCCAGTACGCCATCCCGGTCTTCGGTTTTGTCGCCGCCCGCAACAGCGCCCGGCGGCCCACCAGCGCCCCTCGACGTGCCTGGCACGGTGCGACCTACGTCGTCTCACCTGGCGCTGAACTCTACGAAGACAAGCTGAATTTGACAGGTGGCACCGTCAGTGTCAGGGCCGGCGCTAGAGGCGAGCTCATCGCAATCAGCGATGGAGCGCTTGGCCGCGGCTTCTTCATCTGCGCGACCTGCGGCTTCGGGCGCCCCACCATCGACGGACTGGCGAGCCACCAGAGCCCGCTCAGTGGCCGAGACTGCCGAGGCCGGATGGAGAACCTATCCCTGGCCCATCAGTACCAGACAGACGTCCTCGAGCTGAGCCTGGAAGGGACAGTCACGGACGGCCTCGACGACAACGCTTGGCGGTCAATTGCGTATTCCCTGGTGGAGGGAGCCGTCCTTGCCCTCGAGATCAGCCGAGACGACATCGACGCAACGATGTACCGGACCGAGACCGGACGAAGCGTCATCATGCTGTACGACACCGTGCCCGGCGGTGCCGGGCACGTGCAGCGGATCGCCGAGCGGCTGCGCGACGTGCTCGACCAAGCGGTGCGACGGGTCCGCGACTGCGAGTGCGGCTCCGAGACCAGCTGCTACCGGTGCCTGCGAGTCTTCCGCAACGAGCGATACCACGAGCAGCTGCGCCGCGGCGTCGCCGCCGACGTACTCGGCCGCCTGCTCGGCAAGCCCAACCGGCCACCGGCGGGCGCTCTCCGCGTCAGCCTCTCCGACATCACGCCTGCCCTCACCGCGATACGGCGGTTCCTGGTGACCGAGGCGCCGGGGGAGGTGTTCGAGCCGGTGGCCGCCGGCCAGCTCGACCTCTACGAGGGGCGCATCGTCCTTGCAAGCCGCGACGGCAAGGCCGGAGTGGGACGGCTGTGGCTCCGGCGTGACGGCACTGGCGTCATCGGTGCAGGGCTGCAGCCGACCGCTGGCGCGCCGTTGGACGACGGGGCGGACGACCTCCTCCTGGTAGGCGTCGCAGTGCTGTGAGCTGAGCCTGCAGCTGGTGGTCCTCGGGCAGCCGCTGGGGCGTCGAGGAATGCTTCCAAACCGCCAAGAGACAAGTCGGTCTCGACGAGTACCAGGTCCGCCGCTACGACGCCTGGTACCGCCACATCACCCTGGCCACGCTCGCTCACGCCTTCCTCGCGGTCACCGCCGCCGCAGTGAGAAAAGATCCCACCTCCGCGACGACGGCCTCATCCCCATCACACTCGCAGAGACCCGTCGTCTGCTGGCACACCTGATCACGAGCGGCGCGGCCGCGACTTCATCGATCGATGGTCACGATGGCGCCGCAGGCACCAATGCCGGGCAAAGAACAGCCACTACCAGCGAAGACGCGCATTCGGCAAACCACGGCTGTCGTACTAGCCGAACTGCGTTCCCTTCTCTGTGAGCAGCAGGAGGCGATGCCGCCACGGTCGCCGGACCTGTTCCCGCGGCGGCAGCAGGTCGTCGCCACACTCGCCGCAGACGTCGGGGAGGTAGACGATGCCCACCGTCAGATCAAGGCGCTCCGGCAGGACGTCTGTCTGGAGTACGGATTGAAGTCGGCCGCTGTCGCCGATGTTGACGCACTGTTGCTTCACCTTGATCGGCTGAGCGACGGCACCCGACGCTAGCAGCCAAGCATCTGCGTGCGTCGACTCCTACGCCTTTCGTGCTCCTCGGAGGCCCCGCTCATTGGTTCCGGGCTCGACGCCCGGCACAGTGCACCTACCTGAGGACGGAAACAGCCTGGCGTGGATCGCGCCGGCCGAGGGAAATTCGTCGCCGTACTCGTCGCTGCGGTGGCGACGGATCTCGTTGATCGTGAGGAACGATCCCGGCGCCAGGCCGAAGAAGGCCGAGACGATGTGCGCGCCGATGTCCCGACGGCCTGAACCCTGGCGTGACGACGAGGCAGCGGGCGCGGAGTGGGCGACGGCGTCGACCTGCTCAGTCCGCTGCTCCAGCGGAGCGGCCGGCTCCACCCCGAGCAGTTGCAGCAGACGCTCCCGCATGAGCGCCCGGCGCTGGTCGTAGAACGATAGGAAGTCTGACAGCGGCGGGAGGTCGGCGAGGTCATTGCGCACGAGATAGCCCGACCGGGCGGCGGCATCCGGATACGCCCGTCGAACCCACTCCGATGGCAGAGCCGCCCGCTTGTCAACGTTTTCGGTGCCCTCCAAGAGCTGCAGATTGGCCAGCCTGTCCACGCGGTCTAGGTAGGTGGGGATGTCATCCTCAGGAATCCCCGCTGCGCGCAGCCTCGCGGCGGTGAACCTGCTCTTCGGATATACGTGATCGAGGTGGAACGCGTTGCGCACGTCGATGCCCGGGTAGAGCAGCGCCAACAGGGAGAACGTCTTTGTTGCGCCATACTTCAAGTCCAGCAGGTCGTCCAGTTCGAGCGGGTCAAATCGCAGGGCCTTGCCCTGTCGGGACAATTCTCGCTCGAGTGATGCGCGAGGGAACCCATTGCGTGCCTCCGCGTCCAACACCGCCCGAAGCCCGCCGAGCAGAGTGTCGAGGCCGCTGCCCCAGGTTCCGCTCTTGATGACAGTTCGCAGCAGCCAACGACGGACCTCTGACCGATCCTCGGCATCGGCGGTACGGCGCAGATAAGCAGAATCGAGCCGTCGGAGATGCGCGTAGTGGGCGAGCGGGATGATCACACTGCTCGCAGGTAGGGTAGCCGTGGAGAAGCCGAAGTCGCTCAGGAGTTGAGCGGCGAGCCGCAACGCACGCTCGATGTCATCCCAGCCCTCTTCCATGGCGAGCATGGTGTGCCGGTCGAAGTTGTCGACCTTGAAGCGGATGTCGCGCTTGCCCAACAGAACCAGGCCGCTCTTCAGCACGCTGTTCTTGTCGAAGCTGAAGCCCTGCCCCACACGGTTGAGATCATCGACGAGCTCGTGGATCTCTTCCCTCGCGTCACGGTGTCGCCATTGGGAAGTGGCGATGCTCAGCAGCAGATCACTAAAGGAGAGGGGGACGGCGCCGCTGTTGACCCGAATGAAGATGTTGAGGACCTTTTCCAGGCTCTGATCCTCCTCCTCGAAGTAGTTGATAAGCGTGTGTCGCTTCACCACTTCGTAGAGCTTGAACAACACCCGCCCGGCGGAGTTGGGCAGCTCATGCCGCGCGGTGATATCGAACACCTGGTCGCCTTCGCTGATGTCGCGAACGTCGGAGACAGGAAACCAGAAGGTGCTCTCGTCGCGGAACGCAGCCTCCTCTACCGTCAGAAATCGGAAATGGTAAGCGAGCTCCAATTCGTCGTCATCACCGCGGGCAAGTAAGTTGATGTACAGCTTCTTGGTTGGGTAGGCGAGCGGGTTGTTCGCCCGCATCCTTGGTAGCTTCTCGGCGTAGGAGCCGCGGAGGCCGATGTTGAGGGCCGTCAGCCGCTGCTGACCGTCTAAGATGGCGGTCACATCGCGGCCGCGCTCGACGTCCAACGTGGGGCAGTGGGGTGAGTTCCTGGCGTGATAGGTCCGGACGAAGTCGTAGAAGGTGTATGACTTGACCTTGTCGCCGTTCACCTTCCAGAAGAGGAAGGACCCGATCGGATAACCGCGCATCAAGCTGTCAAAGAGCTTGCAGATCCGATCGGGGCCCCAGACGAACTCCCGCTGGATCGCGGGAAGAACGTAGTCGTGTCGCGTCATCCGCTCCAAGGCGGTGGCGATCGTAATGGGCGCCTGGAACGGCACGAGACCTCCTGATCGACGGGTTGGGAGCCGAGGAACGAGAACCTGTGGGTGATCAGTATGGCCGCTCGTAAGCGATCTGGTTGTCCCGCTGCTACCGCTGTATCGAGTCCGGGCCAACCCGCTTCGCATTGATTGCGCCGACGAAATCCCGCCAAGCATTGGCAAGGAAGACCAGGGCTGGTCCGACGGCGTCTTTGGAGTCGCGTACGGCGACGATGCCGGGGAGGTTGGTGGCGACCTCGACGCAGTTGCCACCGTTGTCGCCGCTGCGGGTGCTCTTGCGCCAGACGGCGCCGGTCAGGTCAGTCATGGCGCATCTCCCCGATGACCCTCTTGATCATGTCCCTCGATTCTGCCTCACTTAACGCCAGGACATCCAGGCCCGCCCAGGCGTTCTCATAGGCGCGCAGCTCCTCAGGCTTGTCGAGGTAGAGCGCCCCGGTGAGGGACTCGCTGTAGACGACAGACGGCTCGGGGACTCGACCTCCCTTGCTGGCGGGGAAGTCGAGGATGACGAAGGAGCCGGCGACCGACCCAGGATGAGGGCCGGCTGCAAGGGGCACAACGCGCAGGGAGACGTTTGGTAGTTCGGAGGCTTCGAGCAGGCGAGTCAGTTGGCCGGTCATGACGCCTGGTCCGCGAACTGTCCTCCGGAGCACGGCCTCAGAAAGCGCCGTGTCCAGACGTGGAGGCTGCGGCAGTCTGCGGGTCAGCAGAGTTTGCCGCTGGAGTCGCACCTCGACGGCGCGCTCGCGCTCCTGAACGCTCAGCCGACTGCCTGGCTGGTAGAGGGCGAGGGCGTAGGCGCGAGTCTGAAGCAGTCCGGGTATCAGGTTGTCGCCGTACTCCCGTAGGTGCGCGGCGGCAGATTCCAGGCCGACGTACAGCTCGAACCAGCTCGGCACCGCGTCCCCGTACGCGTGCCACCAGCCCTTCGACTTCGTCTCCGCGGCCAGTCCTTTCATCGCCTCGGTCAGCTCGGCGGAAATCCCGTACAGCTCGCACATTGCCTTGACGTCGAGCACCCGGACTGCGCCCAGGCCGCACTCGATGCGCCAGATCTTTTGTCGGCTGTATTCGAGAGCCTCGGCGGCGGCGTCGAGAGTTACGCCGGCCTCGGTTCGGTACTGGCGCAGCAGCCGGCCGAGCTGCCGGCGCGGCACGGTCGATCCAATGTCTTCCGCCATCCGGCCACCCCTTGGTTCCGTCTTGCAACACTTCGTGACGCCGCCATGCAACCTCTACCGGTTGCAGTAAAGAAAGTCAATGCATCTGGCGAGAAATACGTGATGGAACGTTGCATTGCCGCTCCAATGTGTCCCAAGCTGGCTATCAATGGCCGTGCTGCCGTACTGCGGATGGGAGCTGCGGTGGCAGGGCCGGGTGGGTCCGCTCGTGCGGGGAGGGCGGGTGGCCCCACCCATCCACGCCCGATATAGAGGAGGCCAGCGGCATGAGTGTCCGGAACCAGCGACCGACCCCGGGGAGCGGAGCAACCTACCGCTCCGGCGGGTACACCAGTCTGCTTCCCTGGCAGGTGCGCGAGCGCCGCTTCAAGCCGGTCGGGCTTGGACGTCGCGGCCTCGATCCCGACGACGTATACACCTTCCTCGACCAGGTCGCCGGCGACATGGCCGCCGTCTACGCCGCCCTGGCCGCCAGCCGCCGGGAGACCGCCGTCATCAAGGACGCGCTGCGCCGCTGGCAGTCCGACCAGGCCCGCGACCGTGACGCCCGGGGACACGACCAGTGACCCAGCGGTACGTCATCCACCTGCCGATCGTCGCCAAAGAACTGCCCGCCGCACAGCGCCTGGCTCGAGTCCTCGGCCGCTGGGTGCTCGTCCTACCGCAAGCCGAGCCCGGCGGGACCACGGTCTCGACAGAGGACGACTAAAACCTGCGCCACTGGGTCTTCTGCGATGCGCTCATGCCCAGCGGGCAGCGCTGCCTGATCCGAGCCGACCACGACGGTCCTTGCTCCCGCCGCCTCCGCCGCTGAAGGCCGTGCGGCCATCATGCCCTACCAACGTGATACCGGGCGCTAACCCCGGCATAGCGAGGATGGCAGCTGACCCGCTTTCTCGTTACGGTTGCCTTCGTTCGGGCGCGGGTCGCAGATCCAGAACGTCGGGAACGCCCACCTGGCTGGTCTCCCGTCGCCGCAGCAGGTTGAGCAGGTCCTCCTGCCGCGGCTGGCCGAACGCCAGTCGGTACCTCACCAGGTCGACCTTGAGTCGGTCGAGCTTTCCCTGGTCGCGGCTGAGCGGGTACGGCAGGACGTGTCGTTCGATCTTCGCCGGGCCTGGGAACACCCAGTACGGCGCGAAGTCTCCCAGCTCGCCGGAGACAGCTCGTGCCGCGTCGTAGAGGGCCTTCCACACGTCCGGCCCAGGGGAGCGCAGGGCGTCGGCGCGGTGGGCGGCGGCGACGTTGCGGCGGACGGCGTGGCCGCCGAATCGGTGCACCCGCCCTTCACGCTGCTCGAAGTCGACGGGGTTGGCGGGGGTGTTCCAGTGCACGACCGCCGAGCACCACTGGTGGAAGTCGATGCCCTCTTGGCCGGCGCTGGTGGTGGCGACAACGAACGGCCAGAACGGGCTGTTGAAGGCCCGGCGTACGGCGACCTTGCGGTCGACTTGCGATTGTTCCTCGCCGCGGCCGCCGTAGCGCAGCGCGAACCGACCGGGCAGCTTGATCGGCTGCCGGGGGTGGTGCGGGTCAAAGGCAACGTAAGTTGACGGACGGCTGGCGATAGCCTGCCGCGCCTCGTCGGCGAGTTTCCACAGCTCCTCGTCGTTGAGCGGCGTGTCCGAGGCCGTGCTGCGCAGTGTGTGCAGGTGCTCGTCGAGGACGGCCTGCAGACCGCCGGCCGCGCAGTACCGCAGCACCGCCTGCCAGTAGACCTGGCCCATCGCTAGGCTTTCGAGTAGTTGCGCGGATTCGGGCCGGTTGAACAGGGAGCGCAGCCCGTTGGCCAGCAGCGCGGCGGCGCGCCAATGTCCGGCGAGTGTGACGGCGCTGCCGGGGTGGATCAGCCGCGACAGCGCCCGCCAGGCGATGTTGCCGGGGCCGTGCAGGCCGATCGCCGTGACAGTGTCGAGCATCCCTTCCGGCTGGCCCGCTGCCGGGTAGCCGGTCTGGCCGGCCAGCTCGCGGGCGCGGGCCACGTGCCGGTCCAGACCCGTGGCCGGCCCCTCGTCGTCGGCGGACGCTTCCCCCATGGCCGCGGCGGCGTCCTCGACGCCGGGATCGCCGCCCGGCCACCGGAAGACCAGCTCCCACGGCTCCGCCGGACCGGCCTCGGTCGTTGCCAGCCGGGCGGCCACGTGCGCGCGTAGCCGCTCCCGGACCTCCCGCTCGATGACGGCGAGCGTCGGGGTCTCGTCCGGCCGTTGCCGGGCTACGTCGAGCGGGTCGCACAGGGCTGCCAGGGCGGGATGCGGCCAGAACAGGGCGAGCGCGCTCATCGCCGCCGGACGATCGTGCTCCATCCGGTAGTCGAGGTGGCGGTGCCCTTCGCCGGCGCGGCCCAGCCGGCGCTCGGCTTCGTAGCTGAGCAGTCCTGCTACGGCGGTGGGGGTGGCGTTCCAGGAGGAGAACAGTAGCCGCTTGGTGATGCCCTCCCGCGCCGCCGTCGCGAACGGTTCACCGAGCGCGTGATACGGCAGCGACGGCGGTAGCCACAGCAGCTGCCACCAGCCGCGGTCGACGGTGTCCGCGGCGAGCTGCCGCAGCCGACTGTTGCCGAGATCGACCGGTTCTCGGCGGCTGATTGCGTCGGCGTCCAGCAGCTGCGCGGAGGCCAGCAGCGCGGGCACCTCCGGGTGCGGACGGTCGTCCAGCGCCGCGCGGACCTTGTCGCCCAGCTGGTAGCCGTCGAGGAAGTTCAGGAAGTATGGGGCGGACTTCCAGTACTCGACAGTCATCGGGGCGCCTACCGCCTGGGCGATCTTGCGCATCGCAACGTAGCTGCGCACGTCCCGGACGTCGAGATCGTCGGCAAGGCTCAGCTGTTCGCGCAGCATCCCGTCCTGGCCCAGCATGGGCCGCTCGGTGCGGCACATGACCCGCAGCAGCAGGCCGCGCAGCCAGTCACGCAGGTCGCCGCAGGGCTCGCCGCGCACCAGCGCCTCCCGGTACGACTCGAACGCCTTGGTCACGTCAGCGTGCCACGGCTCGTCGTCGCTGAGGAATCGCAGCACCTGCCGGAAGTCGGCGTGGTGGTCCTCGCCGGCGGCGGCCTCCTCGGCGAAGGTGAACGGCTTGTACGGGGTGGCCGACAGCAACAGCACCCGGGCGGCCCGGTAGTCGAACAAATGCCGGGCGAGCTCGGCGCCCTCGCCGCCGTTCGGGTCGAGCAGTTCCCGGAACCGCTGGAACTCGTCGAGAATGATCAGGTCGGGCTCGAGAACCTCGACGCCGGCGGTGGCCAGCGCCGTACGCAGGTCGCCGGTGAGCTTGCGGGCGGTCTCCCGCAGCGCATCGGGCAGGACATCGCGCCGGCCGATCCCGTCGAGCAGCGCCTCGAACTGGTGGAGCAGGCCCCGCCGCCGGGCCTGACGGAGAAACTCCTTGGTGATGGTCCGGTCGAGCTTCCCGCCCAGGTGTTCGCGCAGCCGGTCGCACCGCTCCTTGAACCGTTCGGGCTTGGCTACGCCCGCCTGCAGTGCCCGCAGCGCCGCCCGTCCTCGCCACCCGTCCCAAGAGCTCGCCTGCTCCAAGATTAGAAACAGCAGCGCCCGTTCTTCCGCCGTGCCGGTCCGCCAGCCCTGGTCGAAGGAGGTGCCGGGGGTGAACGCGACCAGGTTGATCGGCTTGCCGGCGCGGGCGGTCGCGGCATTGAGCTGGTCCGCGTGCTTGGCGAGCAGGGTGAGCCGGCTGGACAGGGTGACCGTCTCGTCCGGGGTGACCCGCAGCCGGTCGATGTTCTGCCGGGCGACGTCCTGGTTGGAGCAGACGTAGATGACGTCGACCCGCTCGACGCTGTCATCGTCCTGCAGCCGCTGCAAGGTCTGCGCGATAACGCCTCGCGCGACGACACTTTTGCCAAGCCCGGTCTCGTCGGCGACCAGGAACCGGCGGGCTGGCTCGGTGCCGAAGTACCGATCGATGACATGGGCGACGGTGGCGCGCTGGAAGTCCTTCAATCCGGCCATGACCGGGCCGGCGTCGTACCGCTTCACGAGCGCACCGCCTCCGTCATCGTGTCCCGCGCCTGCGTGATGACCCGCCACAGCTCGATGAAGCCGGGCGGCAGCAGACGCTCGCCGTTACCGCCGGCTTCGATGCGGGTGACCAGCCGAGCCAGCTCGTCGAGCTGCTCCGGCCGGTCGACGAGAGCGTTGAGCAGCAGCTCGAGAATTCCGGTTGCGCCAAGGCGCCAGGCGCCGTGCCCACCAGCCTCGCCGGCGATGGCGGCGACAGCCTCGGTCCCGAGGCCGAGCATGAGGAGCAGGAACTGCAGGAACTTCTCCGGCGTGTCGATCTGCGCGGCGATGACATGGTCGAGCCGGTGCGCGGGATCGCCGACCAGAGCAGCGAGGACCACCGTCTGTTCCCGACCGGTGCTGTCCTCCACGCTGACCACGACGAACGGGGTGATGTCGACCAGCGCAAGCCCGCTGAACGCCGCGCCCATCGGCTGTCCCGGCGCAAGCACCACCGCCTCCCCGCGGCGGGTGTGCAGCTGCGCGGTAATCCGCACGCCCGGCACATCGGGTAGGGCGTCCTCGGACGTCAGCCGAAGCTGGTAGCTGTCGGCCTCGGAGGTGACGGCGGCTGACAGCGGAATGGCGGCGATGTCGCGGATCAGCTCACGAAGACCGGCCGCCTCCGGCTCCGGTTCGGCAGCGTCGTGGCGTTCGTAGGGTTCGAGGATCTCCCGGAAGCCCGCCGTGGGACCGAGCAGAGCGTCGATGCCCCACTGGGTGCGGCCACCGACCAGTTCCACGAGCAGTTCGACGTTACCGCCGAATGCCGCGTCGGTGGCGTTCGCCGATCCCAGCAGCACCCGCGCCTGGTGGCCCTTCTCCACCACGTACAGCTTCGCGTGCAGCCCGGCGAGCACCTCCTGGCCCGACGGCGCGCCTTCCGCCGGTAGGCCGGCCAGGGAATTGATCACCAGCGCCTCGGATCCGGCCAGGCTCTCGTCAGGCAGGCAGTCGAGCGTCTCCTGCCGGCTCACCACCGCCAGCTGGCTGCTTGGTGCGCACCGGTCCAGACCACCGGCTGTGCAGAAGGGCGAAATAACCAGGTTACGCGTACCGACGAAGTCCGGGGGGCGAGCGTTGGGCACGCCGAGCGCGTGGAAGTACATCTCCCGCGCGCCCTCGGGGCGCTCCCACTCCGCGCGGCGCAGGTCCTCGGCCAGCGCCTCGACCGCCGCCAGCCGGTGAGACGGCAGCGGCGCGACTGCCAGCCGCGTCGCCTGTCGCAGCAGTTCGTACAGGGGCCGGTTGTTCCGGGCCGGCCGGGTGCCGATCGTACCGTCCAGGCGCAGGCACACATCCCAACTGCGATCCTTGGTCAGATTGCGGCTGAGCACCAGCAGCCGCACCGACGTCTCCCCGGTCGCCTCGTCGTGGAAGCGCAGCGCCCACAGCTTCGGATGGAACAGGTGACCCGGCTTGGGCCGGCGCACCTGGTGCACAATCGGCTCCACGAACGCCAACAGCGCAGAACTCGTCGGTGGCACCGCGATCTGCCCTGCCTGACAGAACACGTCGATGCGGTCGGCGCAGTGCCGCACACCCTCCATCACCGCGATCGGGTCCGTCGACTCGCGCAGGCCGTGCGCGGCGAAGGCCAGCGGGGCGACCAGCAGGCTCTCCAGATCGAGGGTGAACGTCAACGCCACAGCCCGGGACAGCCGTGCGCCTGGCGGCGGGCGCAGAGCGTCGAGCAGGAGCGCGCGGGAATCAGGCGCGAGCACCGGCAGGCTCCGGCAGGTCAGCGGTGCAGCCGTCGTGGATGTCGACGAGGATCCGGCGAACCTGCGGCCAGCGGAACACCAGCTGCCGGCTGCCCGACGCGCCGCTCCAGGTGCGCAGCAGCTTGTCGTTGACCAGCCGCGACTGGCTCTTCTTCACCGACCGTTCCCGCTCGGCCACCAGATTCCGCAGGCTCTGGTCATCGGCGGCATCACCTGCGGCTCCGCTGGTGACCGCGTCGAGCCAGCGGTCGATGAATCGGCGCGCGGCGAGATTCGCCGCGATCCGCGGGTTCTGGTGGATCAGCTGATCCCACATTCCCGACCGGTCCCAGCCCTTGAGGCCGCGCTCCGCCGACACCCGATCGTCCCAGCCCTTCAGCTCGTTCCGGTACCAGTCCACCGGCTCCTCGTGCTCGGTCAGACCTGCCGCCTGATACCGCTCGGCAATGAGCAGGTTGTACAGCAGCGCCGCACCGTGGATCGCCAATGAGAACCGGGCGGCATCCCGCACCAGCGATCCCATCGGCTCCGGGGCAACGAGAGCCGCCGGTTCATCCCACGGCGCCGTACTTTCCCAGCCGGGACGGTTCTCGGGCTGGAGCAGGTATGCCAGCAGGGTGCTCGGCGCCGCGGTGAGAAGCCGTTCCCGCAGCCATCGGGCCTCGCCGGGGCTCAGCCTCAGCCCACCCGCAACCTCCGTAGGAAAATTCGCCGGGGGCGGCGGCAGGGTCGGGTGCCAGACTCCGCCCGACCGCTCGGTCAGCTCATCGGCTTCAGCCGGGCCCGATGTCAGCGGGCCGCCGGGTGCGCTGTCGTCGGCGCCAGTTCTGATGCCGTAGCGCAGCAGCGCCGCCGCGTAGATGCTCGACGGCAGCGTCCGCACACCCGCCCCGGCCCGCCGTCCGATCACACCCTCCGTGTCGTCCCGGCGCAGCAGAGCGTCGATCACCTTCCGCTCGTTGCGATCGACCTGGGCGGCGAAGCGGTCACCGCGCAGCCCTCGGCGCTGCGCCTCCTCATAGCACCAGGGCACTATCAGCAGATACCGGGCCCGGGTCTGGATGACCGACGTACCGGGGAAGAGCAGGTCACTGAACGCGTCCCGGACCTGGCCGATGCCCAACTCGTCCCGGCTCTCCGTGTCGCTGAACAACTTCAGCAACTCGCGCAGGCGTTGCTGGTCCTCGCGGGAGCTGTCCAGCCAGCTCAGTCCCGAAGCCATAGATACCTTCCGCTCATACCCTTGCTAGGGCGAAGACGGCACCGCGGACAGGGGCAACAGCTTATTTGAATCCGTTGCGGGATGCCGCCCGCTGTGGAAGGTACGGCTCAGCCGGCCTCTCGATCGCTCCACCACGCCGCGTCCTGATAGTCACTCGTTCGTCGCCTCCGGCCCGCCCGGCAATAAGCCGCACCCGTCGTCAGCACTGCACTACCGTAGGTGCGGCTGATCCTGTCCGGGATGACCCGTTCGATGGTCGTTATCCGACGTTCGGGTAGTGCCGGCCGTCCGGGCGCAGCGGGCGATCTTCCGACGTGCCAGGCCGAATCGTGCGGCCGCCGGGCGCCGACATCGCCCCGAGATTCGGGTGTATCCGCTGTCCAGCGACCCACAACCTGCGACCGACGGCGAAAGAGGCCGTCGTTTATGCCGGCATTGACCGTGGAAGACGCCTATCACCCGCCCGCGTCCGCTGAGGGTTCCGGCACCTCCGCGCGAGAAACGCATGCCTGGCCAGAGCACCGAAACCTTCCCGCCCAGGCCCCCGGCCGACCACCAGGCTGAACCAACAAACAGCGCCCAACGCCACGACGTGCACATCAGCCCACGCGCGAGAACGAAACCGAAGACATCGACTACTCCCCGCCCACGCTGCACGGGTTAAGATCAAGCTCAGCAGATGCGGCTCGAAGCGCAACTCTGCGCTAGGACGTGTCCGGCGTGGACGTGTCGGGCAACACGAGGCCACGAGGTAGTCCAGAATCGTGGCCACGGCTACCACCTGTTCTGTTCTTCGTATCCTTGCAGGGAACGTAGGGATCATCAGGTGGCGGCCGGTTTACGTCTTCACGACACGCTGAATCCGCACAGGATCAGCGCGACGCACGGGCGCTGAGTTTGAAAAAGAAATTCAGCTGACATTGCAATTCGGTTGTCCACGGCGATCCAGTTCGTCTCCCACGTCTTCCCGCCGTCGTCTGAGAAGGCCTGTTCGAACCTCGCCTTGTCCGGGCCCTGCCGGAAGATGAGGAAGCGCACCTTGATCGCGCGTCCCCCGAGCTGGTCGTCGCCGTAGAACTCGCCCACACCGTCGTGGAACCGGCCGTACACGGACGGGGTGAGCAGTCCATCGCGGAGGTTCACGAAGGTCAGGCTCCAGCGCCCCGCCTGGGGCTCATAGAGGCGCAGATTGAGGCCCTCGATCCGTCCGTTTGGCCCCGAGACCTTGAGTTCGACGACATTCGCCCGCTGGTCCAGCAGTGGGCGCACGACGCTCGTACCCTCGAAGTGGAGCCATTCATCCTCGGACTCCGAGAGCGGATCGGCGAGCACCCGCACCTTGGTATGCCAGGCACCGATCTCCCAGTCGAAGTCACGTTGGCCGTCCTCGGCAGCCGCCGAAGCCCTGAGGGGAGCCGCCGCCGCGTCGCCCGACGCCGCTATCGCAGTCAGTATGAGAAGCGAGAGGCACGGGACCAGGATCCGTATGTATGGCATCGTGATCTTGGTGTGAAGGTTCATGATTCGACTATCTGAGCGGAGCACGCCCATGAACAAGAAGGCACCTGCAGGTAACCCCTCACCGTCGCGCCCCAATCCTCTACCCGGCTGCCCAATGGCCGCGGCGTTTGCCGCGGTCGGTGGAAAGTGGAAGCTGACCCTTCTGTACTGGCTCGCCCATGGCGAGTGCCACTTCGCCGGCCTCCGCCGTCTGGGCGCGCCGATCACGCCCAAAGTGTTGGCCGAGCAGCTGCGCGAACTCGAGGCTGACGGGCTCGTCGAGCGCGTCGTGACCGGACCCATCCCGGAGCCGGTCATCTACAGGCTCACCTCCTACGGCATCACGGTTTTGCCCGTCGTGGAAGGCGTCCGGGTCTGGGGCGAGGCGCACCTTCAGCGCACTCACGGCCACGCCACACCCGACGAGTCGATGCGCTGCACGCACGCAATCGCGTAGGCCCGCGGCTGGCCGGGGACCGGCGCTGCCTGCTCCGCACCGACCAGCTCTCCGGAGAGCAAGTTTGACGCCATTACGCCGGCAACCACCGCCGTCATGGCGTCAACGCCCAGGTCGTCGCCGACGCCGCCGGCCGCCTGACCTGGATCTCACCCGCGCTGCCCGGCTCAACCCACGACCTGACCGCCCCCGCGAGCACGGGATCATCGACGCGCTCACCGAGGAGCAGGTGATCACCATCGCCGACCGACAAGGACTACCGCGGCGCCCGCGGCACCGTCATCGTCCCCTTCTGCGCCCGGAACCTGCCCGAGCCCATGCGCAAGGTCAACCGATCCCACGCCAACGTCTGCGCCATCGGCGAACGCGCCGTCGCCACCGTCAAGACCTCGAAACTCCTGGCCAAGCTGCACTGCTGCCCACGCCGCGCCCCCCGCTACTCGCCGCAATCCTCGTCCTTCAACTCGTCGAGGAGCAACGCTACTCAGGTTGAGAAGAGTTCAATGGCATCGATGTCAATACCACGGATGGTCAGGTGGGCACTAGCCGGTACTCATGGCGCGCCTTTACCAGCTCAAGCAGTTCGTCGAGCCGGTCGTAGGTGCCCGATGAGCGACCAGTCCGGCATCTCCCAGTACCGGAACAGCTGTCCACTGATCTAGCCACCTTGAGGGTCCCCGCACCGGCGAGTACGGGGACCCGATGGTCGTGTCAGCGCACCGCACCGGACGTCAGGCCGCCCACTAGGTGGCGCTGGAGCAGCACGCAGAGGACCACGATGGGAGTGATCGCGACGAGCGAGGTCGCCGCGATCGTGCCCCAATCGGGACCGCTGTCGGTGACAAATGAACTGACCAGCACCGGAAACGTCTTGGCCTTGTTGGTGGTCAGAATCAACGAGAAGAAGAACTCGTTCCAGGAGAAGATCATGCAGAACGCGGCCGCGGTCGCGATCGCCGGTCGCAGCAACGGCAGGATGACGCTCCAGAAGGTGCGCAGCGGGCCGGCCCGGTCCATGGCCGCCGCCTCAAAGATCTCGCGCGGGATCTGGCTTACCGCCGGCTGGATGATCCAGATGGCCAGCGGCAGGTGAAACGCCGTGTAGACGATGATCAGCGCGAAGACCGTGTCGATTAGCCCGCTGGAGCGCATGAGCACGAACAGCGGGATGATGATCGCGAACGGTGGCAGGAAACGCAGCAGCAGGAAGCCCAGGCCGATGTGCCGCCCGGCGTCGCCGGGGAAACGGTGCGAGGTGAGCGCGAACGCGGCCGGCGTCGCCAGCGCGAGCGTCAGGATCGTCGAGACCGCGGTGGCGACGAGGCTGTTCGCGAAGTACGGACCGACCGTGCCGCCGAAGAAGACCTCGCGGAAATGGTCGAGGGTCGGGTGGGACGGGAGTATCCGTGGCGGGAAGACCAGGATCTCGGAGTTGCGCTTGAACGCCGTGCTGATCATCCATGCGAACGGCAACAGGGTCGCGAAGAGCAGGGCCGCGATCGCGACGAACCGCAGCGCGGCAAGGCTGAGGCGAGCTACCGGGTTCATCAGGTCAACCTCTTCTCGACACGGCGCACGAAGCCCAGGTAGAGCAGAGCGAAGACGGACAGCGCGACGGTGACCGTGATCGCGACGGCCGATGCGTAGCCCTGGTCGAACTCGGCGAACGCGTTGCGGTACAGGTAGATGGCGATGGTCTGGGTCGAGGTGCCCGGCCCCCCGCCGGTGAGGGTGTACGGGAGGTCGAAGGTCTTGGTCGCGTCCAGCGCGCGCAGCAGGATGGCGACCAGCGTGACCGGCAGTAGCAGTGGCAGCGTGATGTGCCGGAAGATCCGCAACGCGCCGGCCCCGTCGAGGCGGGCCGCTTCCCGCACTTCCTCCGGGATGCCGAGCAGACCGGCGGAGATGAGCATGAACATGAACGGCGTCCAGTGCCACACGTCTACCAGGATGAAGACCCACAGGGCCTTCGAGGGGTCGCCGACCCAGTCCATGTTCTGCGTGCCGAAGATGGCGTTGAGCCAGCCGAACTGCGGGTTGAGCAGCGCCCGCCAGCTGATGCCGATGACCACCGGGCAGAGCATCATCGGGATCGCGAAGACGACCCGCAGGGTCTGGCTCATCCGCGAGACGGTGCCCTGCAGCAGCAGTGCCAGCGCCCAGGCGAGGACCAGCTCCACGGAGATGCTTACCACGATGAAAATCGCGGTGACTCGCAGCGAGTTCCAGAACGCCGCGTCGTGCAGCATTTCGACATAGTTGTCGAGGCCGACCGCTTCGGCGTCGCCGGCGGCTCCGAGGTTGGTGAAGCTCAGGTAGACCGTCCGCACCAAGGGGTAGATGACGAAGCCGAGGCAGACGGCGACCGCAGGCGCGAGCAGCCAGAAGTGCACGGTCGGCACGCGGAGCTGGCTCCGCCGACTTGGCTTCGGGGCAGAGCCCGGATCGGCCGGCGCGGTCGGCCGGACCCGGGCTTGCGTCGTCGACATGTCAGCTACTTCCCGTTGTTGATCTTCACGTACTCGTCGGCCATTTCCTGGGCGGCGGCGGCCGCGTTCGGGATCTGGCCGGCCAGGAAGCGGGACGAGACGTCGGTGAACATGGTGTTCAGCTTGCCCGCGGTCGCGCCGCTGGGCCGCGGCGCGGCGGTCTCAAGGGCGGCCCGGACACCCGTGGTGTAGAACTTGTCCGCGACGTCGCCGGCCTCGTACGTGGCGCCCTGCACGGGGCTCTTGCCGTACTGGACGAAGCAGTCGTGATCGGCCGCCGCCGACGACATGAAGGAGGCGAACTTGTAGGCGTTGTCCTGGTCGGAGGACGACTTGGCGACTGACAGGCCCCAGCCGCCCGCTTCGCCCTTGCCGCCCGGGATCGTGGCGACGCCGACCTTGCCGTACACCTTGTTCTCCGGTGTCTGGTCAGTGATCTGTGACAGGACCGTCGTTGGCATAAGCTCGGCCATCGCGACGTTGCCGGCCGCGAACTGGGCGCTGACCTCGACGAAGGTCGCCTGGCGGGCACCCGCGGGCGACAGCTCGGTGGCGTCACGCTTGAGCAGGTCGAGCGCCTTGGTGGCGGTGGCGACATCGAGCGTGCTCCGCGGTGTGCCGAGCACAGCGCCGCCAAGGCCGTAGTAGCGGTTGTTGAACGCCGACTGCACGTTGGCGTCGCCGGCCTTCACGGACGTGCCGTACACGCCGGGGTAGTCCGGGTTCTTGTCGAAGAACTTGGCGACCTTCTCGTAGTCGTCCCAGGTCTTCGGCGGCTCGAGCCCGGCCTTCTGGAGCAGGTCGGTGCGGTAGAACAGCGTCTCGGCCTGGGCGCTGAACGGCACCGCGTATTGCTGGTTCTCGAAGGTGTAGCTCTGCGAGACCGATGGGATGACACCGGACAGCGACTGGTCGGCCTTGAGCTTGTCGGTCAACGGGGTGAGGAACGGCGCGAACTCGCCGGTCCACTGGTACGCGACCATGATGACGTCGTAGCTGTCGGCGCCGCTGGACAGCGCGGTGAGCAGTTTGTCGTGCAGCGTCGGGTAGCCCTCGTGGATGACCTGCACCTGGACGCCGGTCTCCTCCGCGAACTTCTTGGCGTAGCCCTCGGCGCACGGGTCGTACGCGCCGCCGGACAGGAACACGGCGGTCAAGCCGTCGCCACCGGACTCATCGCCGCCACCCCCCGCGGTGCTGCATGCGGACAGGGTCAGCGCGAGGGCTGCGCCGGCGGCGAGGACCGCCGAACCGACGCGACGGGAACGGGTTCTCTTCATAGGGGTTCGATCCTCTTCCTCGAAACCGGGCGGCCGTCGGACGGTGGCGGCCGCTCGGTGTGTGGTCAGGTGAGAGTCGGTGCGGTACGCGGGGCGAGGTCGACCCGCTCGAACCAGGTCTTGAATTGCCCGACCGTCTCCGGGGTGTAGGTGACGGATGGCAGCACGAAGACGTTGCCGGCGCGCTCGTCCGGGTCCATGCCGCGGAGCGTGAGCGCCTCGGGTACGCCCAGCCGGACGAGGTCGGAGATGGCGGCCGCCGCGTAGAAGCCGAAGTAGTACTCCTGGATCCATGTCGACGCGGCTACCGCGCCGTCTGCCAGCAGCGCGACCGTCTCTGGCAGCATGTCGAAGCCGACGACGGCGACGCGGCCGCGGCGGCCGAGGGCCTCGACGGCGCGGGCCTGCACGATCGGGTGGTAACCGTAGACGCCGAACATCCCGGTCGTCTCGGGGTTCCGGTCGAGGAGTTCCCGCGCGGTCTCGAAGGCGCAAACGGCGTCCTCCCCGTCACTGGGCGCGTCGACGACGCGGATGCCGTGCTCGGCCATGACCGCGTGGAATCCGGTCCGCTTGCCGACTGCGCCCGGTGCCTTGGCGGACCCGGTCTGCACGATGACCGTCGCACCGGGGCCGACGAGGGCAGCCATCTGCTCACCCACCCGGCGTCCGGCGCGTTCGGGGGTTTCCATGCCGACGAAGCAGAGCCGGCCGCTGCGGGGGGCGTCGAGGTCGAACGCGACCACTGGGACGCCCCTGCCCGTCGCCTCCGACACGATCTCGTCGAATGCGTCGACCCGGGTGGCGACGAACGCGAGCGCGTCGACGCCGGAATTGAGCTGTGCCCGCATCATCGCGACCTGGGCGTCGACGTCCTCGTGGGTGGGCGCGTCGATCGCCAGGTCGAGGGCGAGCCGGTCGGCGGCGTCACGCCAGCCGGCGTTGACCATGTCCCAGTACGGGTTGCGGTTCTTCTCGGTAATCCCGACACGCAGCGGCTTCATCGACGGCTCCTAGGCATCGGCGGCAGGCACGGCGACCGCCGTGAGGTCCAGGCCGTCGATCCCGAGACCCGGCCGGTCGTTGACGTACGCCTCGCCCTTGTCGATCCAGACGCCGCCGCCGGTGACGATGTCGTTCTCGAGCAACAGGTGGCAGGCGACACCCGTGTAGAGCGGCGCTTTGGAGGCCAGCGCGAGGTGCGCGACGGCGGTGTTCGCCACCCGCATCTCGTTGATCTCGTCGACGATGTAGGAGACGTTGGCCGCCTCCGCCATCTTGATCATCTGCAGGCAGCGCTGGATTCCGCCTACTCGGCTGATCTTGAGGCTGACGATGTCGGCGGCCTCTGCGTCGAGGATCCGGCGCAGGTCGGCGGCGGTACGGATGCCGTCGTCGAGCATGATCGGGATGTTGGTGGCGTTGCGGATCCGGGCCGCGCCACGGATGTCGGCGCCGTCGATCGGCTGTTCGAGGATCACGTTGCGGGGGTGTACGGCCCGGCGTTCGAGGACGGTGACCACTTCGAGTGTGTCCTTCACGCTCCAGCCCTGGTTGACGTCGAGGCTGAGCACGATCCCGTCCGGCACCCGGTCAAGCAGAGACTCGACCAGCGGGATGTCATACCCAATGTCGCCGCTCATCTTCTGCTTGAACGCCCGGTAGCCCTGGGCGACCAGGTCCATCAGGTCATCCGCGGTGCCCTCGTAGGTCGCCGGGGTGATGTGGGTTTTGAGCGACTCGTGGACGCGCCCCCCGAGCAGCTGGTAGACCGGCACACCGAGAATCTTGCCCGTCAGGTCGTGCAGGGCGATGTCCAGCCCCGCCTTGGCCGCGATGTTACCGACAGGCGAGAGGCGGTCGACCGCCATGTTGATCTTGGTGATTTGCCGCGGGTCCTGCCCGATAATCGCGGGGGCGAGGTATTCGATGCCAGCGATCGTGGCGCCAGCGGTCTCGCCGTAGATGCCTGGCGCGTGTGCTGCCTCGCCGATGCCGACCGTGCCGTCGTCGGTGCGTATCTCGATGATGACGTTGGTCTGCTCCGCCGGCTTAGGGTAGTAGCGCTTGTCGGCCTGGTACTCCGGCCGGTACTTGATCGCGACGGGCGTGGTGACGACTTCTGTGACCTGCATCGAATCTCCGTATTGGGTGCTGGAGATGTCAGTTAACGTTAACGTTGCGGCCGCCGTCAAGGCCCTCGCGCATCGGAGAGGTAACGTTAACGTAAGGTGGCTGGCGGGGGCGCCGTGGTTTCCCGGACGATCAGCTCAGGCTCGACGAGCGTGTCGACCGTCGGCGGGGTGGAATGGCCGATCTTCGCCAGCGCGAGCCACAGCGCACGCTCACCGATCAGCGCGAAGTCCTGCCGCACAGTGGTCAACGGCGGCGAGTAGTAAGCGGAATCCGGGCCGTCGTCGTAGCCGACGATGCTCAACTGGCCTGGCACCTCGACGCGGCGCACCCGAGCGGCGCGCAGCACCCCCAGAGCCATCTGATCGTTGGCGGCGAACACCGCCGTGACGTCGGGCTGGTCGAGCAGCCGCAACCCTGCCTCGAAACCGGAGCGGGCCGTCCAGTCGCCCTCGATCGGTGGAGGCACCGGTCGACCGGCCGCTTCGAGAGCGGTCCGCCACCCTTCGATGCGCTGCTCAGTGCCGGTCCAGCCCGCGGGACCCGACACGTGATGGACGGTTCGGTGCCCGAGGCCCAGCAGATGCTGGGTCACCGCGGCCGCGGCGTGCTGGTGGTCGACCGCCGCCACGGACATGCCCACGTCGGTGGGCGCCCACACGGCCAACGTCGGCAACTTACCGGGCAGGTCGCGCAAGGACTCGGCGCTGGAGCTCAACGGCGAGATGATGACGACGACAGCCACCGGCACCTGGCTCAGCTGCGCCATCGCCTGCTCCAGCGTGGCTCTTGTGATCGTGTTGAGGCTGATGACGTTGACGGCGTAGCCCGCGGCCCGGGCGGCCTGCTCGACGCCGAACAGCGTCACGGCGGGACCGTAGAGAGTGGTGGCCAGGCAGATGATGCCGACCGCGCTGGCCTTGCCCGTTTTCAACGCCCGGGCCGAGGTGTTCGGCTGGAAGTTGAGGTCCTTCATAACCTGACGGACCCGCTCACGCGTCTTGTCGCCGACGCCCGGTCGGTCGTTGATGACCCGCGACACGGTCATCATCGAGACGCCGGCCGTGCGCGCCACCTCAGCGATACCGGCGACGCTCCGGTCGGTCTGTCGGCGACGCTCGCCGGCACGCGTATGGTCCGCCGTCATGAGCTGACTCTAGCCATCGGACCGCTCGCCCATCGCTACCACCGTCACCGTCGGAGGAACCCCTTCGGCTCCATCAGGAAGTCCGCGATGTAGCCGTCGTGCGGTACATGCGGCGCGTTCCAGTAGGTGGGGTACGCACCGGCGTACACGTTGCGCACGGTCGGTTCGGCGAGCAACCGCTCGATCAGGCCCTCGTCGTGGCTTAACACGGTCAACGCCAGCGTCTGCCGCAACGGGGCGACTCCGTCCGTCCTCGACCACGGGAACACCCAGACGCACGGGAACGGGAGCTCGACCGGTGCCGACGCTGCGGGATCGGCGGCCAGGAACACCGCGGGGCGGACAGCGGCGCTGCCGTCACCGAACTCGTCGATGATGCCATCCGCGCCGAGAATAGTGGCGGCGCCGGCGGCGGTGTCCCAGACGAACCGCTCCAACCGGCGGGCCGCGTCGACCGGCTGCACGGGGAGGATGGCCGAGTCGTCCTCCGGGGGAAGCGACGGTAGTGATCCCAGCCGCTCGGCGAGCGCCTCGGCCAGCCCTGCGGCGTCGCCCTCGACCATCACCGCCGTGGTATTGGTGCATCCGGTGCCACCACCGCGGCTGACCGAGTCGGCGACCAGGTCGACGTAGTCACGCCAGTCCACGTCGGACGCGATGAGGATCTTCGATCGACCGGGCCCCTGCGGCAGGACTGTCGGGTCCTTCGCGTACTTGGCGATGACATCGTCGCCACCGTAGACCATCGCCCGGTCCGCGCCGCGCAGCATCTCGTCCGCGGCCACGTAGTCGCTCGGCAGGTAGACCACCCGGTCGTGACCGAACCCCGCCTGCCGCAGGGCGGCCACCAGCCGGTGGGACGTGACTGGCTCACGGCGGGACGGGCGCACGGCAACCCGGTATCCCAACGCCAGTGCCTGAACCCAGTCGGCGTGCACGGCTGGGTGGTTGCCCGCAGCGTGCACCGCCAGCACGTCGCCGCGGCGCACCCAGACAGCGGTGCCAGCCTTCGCCCGCGGGTCCTGGATGTCGGTGGCAACTCCGGCTGGACGGGCGAAGGCAGTGTGCATGTCCGCGTCGGCGCAGTACCGGGCGATCTTGTCGGTCGCTGCACGGACCGTCGAGATGCCGAGGCCGGATATCCCGCTGACCAGTCGCAGGTAATCGTTCGCGGTCAGGCCGCCTACCTCGTCGGTCCGGAACGCGGATCCCGCGGCCCGGAGGGCCGCGATTCTCTCGTCGACCGACGACAGCGGGCCGCGTCGCAACTGTGCGACCGCCCGTGCGACCTGGGGCACCGGCGCGAGGCTCAGCTGCGCCACCGGCTTGCCCCGCACGTCCGAGACCGGAACAGGCGTACGCGACCGATGGTCGCCCGACGGCCCGAGGATCGGCAGGTCGTGCATCAGTAGACCCCCTCGACAACGCGGGCGCCGCCGAACTCGGGCAGCGGCTGAACGTCGGCGAAGGAGTCACCCACCTGACCCGGCGACGCGGGCTCGACCCGGATCGCGGTGTCCCGCTCGCTGTTGTTGGGAAGCATGAAGGACCGGGAGACGTGGTTGACGACCATCTGGCCTCGTTGGCCGTGGTCAGCGCCCGCCACGGACACCGTGACGTAGGGAGCCATCGTGGGATCGAACACGCAGGGGTCGTCGTGTCCCAGGCCCGCGCGTTCGCAGCCGCCGGCGCCCAGGGCCATCGTCGTGCCGTATCTGCCGCGGATCACCGCGTCGGGGAACAACTCGGTGCGGTAGAAGGCTCGGCTATCGGCGTCCATGTGCGCACCGCCCCAGAAGATGTGCCTGATCTTCGAGGCGATGAGGTCGACGACATCGTCCCGGCGGACCAGCCGGGCCAGAAGTGGTGGCGTGATGCGTAGTGTCTCGACGTGCTGGGTATGCAGCACGTCGGCGATCTGGTCGATCACGTGTTCGACGTAGGCGTTGACGTCACCGGCCTGCTTCTTGACCCATCGCGGGTCGAGGTCGACGGCGAAGACCGGGATGCCGTCCCCGTAGGCCCAGGCGGCCCGCTTCATCTGGTCCAGCGCGCCGTGTGGTCCGCTCGGAAAGGCGCAGAGCCAGCCCGCGGTCCGGGACACCCCGGCGTCGGCGAGCAGGGCCGCCTCGGCATAGGCCATCCGCTCGGCGAAGTCGCGAAGCAGCGGGATCCGCTTCGGCGATCCGGTGGTCCCGCCACTCTCGATGACACCGACGACGTCGATCTGTCCCTGCAGGCCCTTGGGAATCAGCCACTCGACCGGGAGGTCCCGCAGCTCGTCGGTGACGTTGGGAAACAACCGCAGATCGGCCCAGCTCTTGACGTCGGCGCGCGGGTCGAAGCCCAGCGACGAGGCCCGGCGCAGCCAGAACTCGCTGCCGGTCGCCGGGCCGAAATGCCACTCCATGGCGGCGCGCACGAGCTCGTCTGGGTCTGGCAGGACGTGGTGGGGCAGGTCGAGGACACGAAGGGGTTCTGCTGGCATGCCCACGTTCTCTCTGCTTGTCGGTCAGCTGGGTTAACGTTAACGTAGACCTTCGTGCCAGTAACCGTCAAATGTGAGCTGCGACGCTGGAGCCAGTCTCATCCTGCGTAGGGGTCGCTTCGACGTGGTGCAGGATGAGGATGGGCTGCACGCTCGCGGTGGCGCGGCGCGGGCAGCAGCGCAGCTCTCAACGCGCAGCCGAGGGTGCCCGCGTCCGCGTCGCCCTACGCGACACACTCCGTGCTAACCCCGCCGAATTCCCCTCGGGCAACAACTGCCCGCCTCTGGCGCTGGACGCACACCGCCGCGTCCGGCTCAAGCCCGACCTCAGCTACTGGCCACGCGGCCAGTGCGCCTTCATTGGCGACGTCAAGTACAAGAGGGACACTGGACCCGGGCATAGCAGTGATCTATATCAGCTCCTCGTCTACGCCACCGCCGCCCAACTGCCAGCGGCCACCCTCGTCTACGCGGACGGACCACCCGAACCCCACACCCATCTGATTCCCACCGCCAAGGTGCACCTCTACGTCCAACACCTCGACCTCACCAAGCCGCCCAAAGACCTGCTTGAACAGGTAGAACGTCTGGGTCTTCACCTCACGACCCCAGATGCAAAAGGCCCAAGCGCCGCCTGACAGGCTCAAGTGCGGAATTCGCTGAAGGCATCGCAACTGCCGGTGTATGACGGCGACGGCTATCGCGGCGTCCTGACCACCAACGCCATCGCTCGGTGGCCCGCGGACCAGTTGACCAGGAACACCGGGATCGCGGGAGGAAGAGCCGGTCTCGCAAGTGCTCGCGTTCGCCGAGCCGGGGGAGGACGCCCTCCTGGTTCCCAGGACGATCACGGTGGTGGATGCCATCGACAAGCTCAGCCGAGGCAGGCAGGCCGGGCAGTTGAGCGCGGCGCTCATCATCACTCAGAACGGGAACAGCAAGCAGAAGCCGCTGCGTCTGGTCGCTCCGTACGACCTTCCGCTACTGACCGCAGCCCTCGCCGTCACCTGATTCTTCTGGTCCCCCCCCCGGAAGGCTGCGCCGCCGCTGGCCCCGGCTCATCGGCCGGAGCCAGCGGTGCGAGCGGCGGGAGAGCCGGGAGTCAGCCGGCGAGCGGGCTGAAGCTGCGGCCGTCGAGCACGTTGATGAGCTCGTCGTCGCGGGTGACCTCGTAGCCGCGCTCGCGCAGCTCCGCCACCAGCTCGCTCTCGTGGTCGATCGGGATCTCGAGGAAGTCACCGTTGTGCGCGGTGAACTGGCGCTTGCCGAACCGGTCCTGGAGGTCCTCGGGGAGCAGCTCTAACGCGCGCTCGGTGACCATCCGGGGCCAGTCGCCCTCCATGACCGTTCCCAGCTCGTTGATGTCGAACGGCTTGCCGTCGGCGTAGTCGTCGTCCTCCGGCTCGTAGCACTCGGGGCCGGCAGGGTTCCACAGGTGGGTCATCTGGACCTGGCGGGCTTCGCCCCACGTGCGGGCGGCGGCCAGCGCCTTGATCTCTTCGGCCTCCTCGGTGGCGGTGTTCGCGTCGGCGAAGGCCAGGCAGTCGTGCAGCTGCGCGTGGCCGTAGACCAGGCGCCGGGGGTTCGGGTGGTGCGTCTTCATGGCGCACATCCTGCCGAAGGGGTACGACATCCAAGATCAGGTGTTGATGCGGCGATTGAAAGCGGGATCGGCCAGGGTAAACGGCCGGATGGACCAACAGATGATCATGAAGGATGACGCTAACCTGCGATCCGGGCAAACGATCCTGTCCGGACGGACCAGCCACCGGCGGCGACTCAGCTCTGCTTGAGGAAGTGGTGGTGGACTCGCTGCTCGCCGACATGACGGCACACGACGTCGGCGACGGTGCCGACGAAGCGATCGGCACACGGCCGGGGAGGATCCGCCGGTCGGACGACCGCTAGGCTGACCATTCCCGGCCTTGCCACCTGGAGAAACGCCAATGTCCGACAGCGTCTTCGCGCAGTTCACCGCCGACGACGGCCAGCTCGCAGTCGCGCTGCTCGTGCAGCCGGCGATCAACGCCGCCCTGGTGCACAACCGGGTACCGCTGGTCCGCCACCTCACGCTGGTCAACCGCGGTACGGAACCGCTGGCGGACGTGACCCTGACGCTGGAGCTACTCGGCCCCGACGGTGCGCTCACCGAGCCGTGGACGCGTACCCTCCCGGCGCCGCTGCGGCCCGGGGCGAGCACCGGCTGGGACGACTTCCGGGACGTCACCCCCGACCGCGCGCTGCTCTACCGCACCGATGAGGCGTTCCCGGTCGACTACCGCCTCACCGTCGAGGCGGATGGCCAGGCCTTGACGCTGGTCGCCCCGTCAAGAGTGCTCGCACATAACGAGTGGTTCAACAGCCCGGCCCTCTACGACAGCCTGGCCGCCTTCGTGCAGCCGAACACCCGGGCGGTCGAGGCGGTGCTGCGGTCGGCGGCGCAGCTCCTGCTCGCGCGTACCGGCTCCGGCTCGCTGCAGGGCTACCAGGACGGCTCGGAACGGGGGGCGCTCATCGCCGGCGCCGTGTACGAGGCGCTGCGCCAGCTCGAGATCACCTACCAGACCCTGCCGGCGTCGTTCGAGAACAGCGGCCAGAAGGTGCGGACGACGGCCGCGGTGCTGGACGGGCGGCTCGGCAACTGCCTCGACCTCTCCGTCACCTATGCCGCGTGCCTGGAGGCGGCAGGGCTGCACCCGCTCATCTTCATCAGCGAGGGGCACGCCTTCGGCGGCTTCCTCCTCGAGGAGGAGCGGCTCGGCGCTGCGGCGGTCACCGAGACCAACCTGCTGATCTCGATGGTCGACTCGGGCCGGGCGGTGCCGGTCGAACTGACCCGCATCGGACCCGGCGCCCAGTCGGCGACCTTCACGGAGGCGGTACGGGTCGGCCTCAGCCACTTCCGCGGGGAGGGCCACCGCCTGCAGGGCGTCGTCGACGTCCACCTTGCCCACCGCTCCGGCATCCAGCCGCTGCCCTCGGCCGACGAGCTGGTCGCGCCCGCGCCCGTCGACGCCGAGATGACCCCCGACGCCAGCGCGTCGCTCGACCTCCCGCCCGGTGTGGCCGCGGCGAAGCTGCGCCAGCTTGCCGACGAGGGCGACGAGGTGCCGCAGCTCGCCGACGGCTCCCCGGCGCGCATCCAGCAGTGGCGGAAGTCCCTGCTCGACCTGAGCCTGCGCAACCCGCTGCTCAACCTGCCCAAGCGCGGCCGGGGTCTGGACCTGCACGTGCCGGCCGGTGCCCTCGCCCTGCTGGACGACCTCATCCATGACGGCCGCCAGGTGCAGGTGATCCCGCAGGACGACATCAGCCACGTGCACGAGCTGGCCGGCGCGCGCCGGGCGCAGGACCTCGACGTCGAGATCCTCACCCGGGAGCTGCGCACCGACCGGCGGGTCTACGGCGCGGTCACCGAGGCCCGCTACAAGACCGCTATGCGGGCGCTGCAGCGCGAGGCGCGCACGATGGAGCAGGAGACCGGCAGCAACTACCTCTACCTGACCATCGGCACCCTGGTGCACACCAAGACCACCGGGGGAGAGGCGTACGCGCCGCTGTTCCTCCTGCCGGTGCGCATCGAGGGCGGCAGCGGCCGCCGCCCGTACGCGATGGTCATCGACGGCACCGAGGTGGCCAGCCCCAACTACTGCCTCATCGAGTGGCTGCGCGTCAAGCACGGCGTGCGGATCCCGGAACTGGAGCAGCCGGTCCTCGACGAGCATGGCATCGACATCGCGAAGACCCTGGCCGCGATCAACACCGGGCTGGTCGACAACCGGCTGAACTACCGCATCGACGAGACCGCCAGCCTGCGGCTGCTGCAGTTCTCCACCTTCCAGATGTGGCGGGACCTCGGCGACCACTGGCCCCGGTTCATGGAGAACCCTGTGGTCCGGCACCTGGTGGAGTCCTCCGGCGCCACCTTCGATGACCCGGCCCGCCCGGTCCACGGCGCCGACGTCGCCGTGGACGAGGGGGAGCTGCACTTGCCGATCCCCGCCGACGGTTCCCAGATGCAGGCGATCGTGATGGCCGAGCGGGGCCAGTCCTTCGTCCTCGAAGGGCCGCCCGGCACTGGCAAGTCGCAGACCATCACCAACATGATCGCCCGTGCGGTCGCCGCTGGCCGGTCGGTGCTGTTCGTCGCCGAGAAGCAGGCCGCCCTCGAGGTGGTGAAGCGCCGGCTCAAGCACATCGGCCTAGGACCGTTCGCGCTGGACCTGCACGGGCGCAAGCAGTCCCTCAACGCCATCCGACAGCAACTGCGCGACGCCCTCGACCAGTACGACCTGGGCAGCGACGGCGACTGGACGGCCGTCGAGACGGCCTACCGGACGCGGCTCGCCCCGCTGGCCGAGTACCCGGCGCAGGTCCACACCGCCAACCCCGTCGGGATGTCGCTCTGGTCGGCCTACGAGCAGGTCCTCGCGTACGGCGACGGCCCGGCCGCCCCGGTTCCGGTGAGCTACCTGCACGCACCCGCCGAGGTGCGCGCTCGGGTGGAGACGACGTTGCGGGAGTTCCCGGCGGCCGCGCGCTCGGCGCGGGTTCGGCCCGAGCATCCCTGGGCGCTCAGCGGCTGCCGGACCCTCGACGGGCTGCACGGCGCGGCCGTCACCGAGATCGCCGCCGAGCTCGAACGCCTCCGCGCCGACCTCGCCGCCCACCCCCACCTCGTCGGGCTGCTGGGGACGCTGCCTACCCCGGAGACCGTCACTGAGCTGCAGGCCGGTGCCTGGCTCGCCGTACGCGGAATGCTGCCCGACCGGGAGACCACCTTGCGCGCCGGCGACCGGCGGTGGGACGAGGCGGCGGCCCGGCTCCAAGGGGAGCTGGCCGCCTTCCACCAGGGCTTCGCCGGTGAGCTCGCCACCTTCCGGCCGGACGTGTTCGCCCGTCCCGAGCTGGCCGCCTGGCACGCCGAGGCCCAGGAGGCGGCGAAGAAGCTGCTCGGCAAGCGCAAGCGTCGGCAGGCCGTCGTCGACAAGCTGGCCGTGCACCTGGTTGCCGGCGCGGCGCTCGACGTCGAGCGGGTCGAGGTGACCACCGGTCGCCTGGTCGCCGCCCAGGCGCAGGCCGCCGCGCTGCACCAGCACGCGGTCGCGCTCGGCGGCCTACGAATCCTGGCATGGCAGCCCACGAACCGGGACGCACAGCAGCGGCTGGCGGAGGCGGTCGAGGCGACCCGGGCCAGCCGCACGCTCCTGGCCCGGCACCCGCAGGCCTGGGATCTGTTCCAGCGCGGCGTGTCCGACGTCGACGCCGCCCTCCTGGACCGGGTCGCCTCCCGGTGGCGGGCCTGGCGCGGGGTGCTGCGTTCCGGAGAGCCGGAGCTGGCCCTGTGGTCGGCCGGCTCGCACTGGGTCGACGCCTGGCAGCGGGACGGCGCGACCTGGCTGCATGACCTGCGCAGCGAGGAACTCTTCCCGCTGCGCCGCTGGGCCACCGTCCTCACCCACGCCGACGTGCTCGCCTCCGCCGGCCTCAACGACTACCGGGACCAGCTGCTGCGCGCCGAGGTGAACGGACAGTTCGCCGAGGAGGCGTACCGGCGTGGTGTAGCCGCCGCGTCCCTCGGCGAGAGGGTACGGGCCGGCGGGCTGCAGTACTTCGACCCGGAACTGCACGACGACGAGATCGCCCAGTTTGAGACGGCCGCCGGTGAGCTGCGGTCGGCGCTGCCCGAGCGCCTGCCCTCGGTGCTGGTCCGCCGCCGCCCGTTCAGCCCGACCGAGCGTCGGGGCCGTTTCGCCGACTTCGCGGCGGAACTGCGCCGCAAGCGCGGCGGCCGGTCCTTCCGGGACCTGTTCGAGCATTACCCAGACGCCGTGCTGGCGTTGACGCCGTGCGTGCTGGTCAGCCCCGCCTCGGCGGCGAACTTCCTGGCACCGGGAAGCCAGCGCTTCGATCTGGTTATCTTCGACGAGGCGTCGCAGATCCGGGTCGCCGAGGCGATCGGCGCGATGGGGCGGGGCAGTGCCGTGGTGGTCGTCGGTGATTCCCGGCAGATGCCGCCGTCCAGCATCATGCAGGCCAGCCACACCGTTGACGACGTCGACGAGGGCGACGGCCCGGTGCTGGAGGACCTGGAGAGCATCCTCAGCGAAGCCGTCGAGTCGGGGCTGCCGCAGCGGTGGCTGTCCTGGCACTACCGCAGCCACGACGAGTCGCTGATCGCGTTCTCCAACCGGTACTACTACGACAACAAGCTCTCCAGCCTTCCGTCGCCGGGGATGAGCAGCTCCGCTGGCATCACGTGGCGGCGGGTCGACGGCCGGTACGACCGCGGCGGCTCGCGGACCAACGACGTCGAGGCGCAAGCCGTCCTCGCCGACATCACCCGGCGGCTGCACGACCCGGCCACCGCCGGGCAGTCGATCGGCGTGGTCACCTTCAACATCCAGCAGCGAGACCTCATCCTCAACCTGCTGGAGGAAAGCACAGACCCGATCATCCGCGAGCAGCTCTCCGGCGCGGTCGCCGAGCCGATCTTCGTCAAGAACCTGGAGAACGTGCAGGGCGACGAGCGGGACGTCGTCCTGTTCTCCCTGGCCTTCTCCACCAACCCGGAGACCGGCCAGCTTCCGCTGAACTTCGGTCCGCTCAGCCAGTCCGGCGGTGAGCGGCGGCTCAACGTGGCGATCACCCGGGCCCGCCGGCAGGTGGTGCTCTTCTCGTCCTTCAACCCGTCGGACATCGATCTGTCCCGCACCTCGGCGATCGGCACCCAGCACCTGCGGGCGTACTGCGAGATGGCCGCCGCTGGCGCCGACCGGCTGGGCGACCTGACCACCGACCGGGCCGAGCGGCGCAGCCGCATCCGCGACGAGGTGGCCGCCGCGCTGCGCGACCGCGGCCACGAGGTCCACACCTCGCACGGCCTGTCCGACTTCACCGTGGACCTCGCCGTACGCCGGCCGGGCTCGGCACGCTGGCAGGTGGCCGTCATGCTGGACGGCCCCGAGTGGAGCGCCCGCCCGACGGTGGCCGACCGGGACCTGGCGCCCGCCCTGCTCCGGACCATCATGGGCTGGCCGGAGGTGGTGCGGTTCTGGCTGCCGGCGTGGATCCACGACCGGTCCGCGCTGCTCGACCGCGTCGACGACGCCGTCGCAAGGGCCGATGCTCCAGAGCCGCCTGCGCCGGCGGAGGCCGTCGCGGCTCACGGCACGGTCGAGTTGCCGTCGCCCCGCACGGCCGAGGACGTCGAGCAGGTCCACCTGGTCGAGCTGTCGGGTCTACCCCTTGCGGAGGACACCGAGCCCGCCACGGGAGTAGCGTCGGCACCCGTTACGGGCCTCGCCATCGCCTCCGCGCCGGCCCCCGTCGCGAGCGCGCCGCCGGCGACAACCGGCGGCATCGACGTCAGCCCCTTCGTCCCGTACGCCCCGACGCCGCTCGGCGACCAGAGCGACCTCGACCTGCTCGCCAGCGACCAGCGGGTACGCGGGCTCGTCCGGGAGGCGCTGCGGGAGATCATCGCGGCCGAGGGACCGGTCGAGCAGCACCGGCTCGCCCGCCTGGCCCTGGCTCGGTTCGGCTTCCTGCGGACACGGGAGGACCGGCGCCTCGCTGTGCTCGCGCTCGTCGACAGCCGCCGGCTGTACGGCCATCCCACGGTTGGGCGGTACGCGTGGCCCGAGGGGACGGATCCGCAGACGTACCGCGCGTACCGGGTCACCCAGGCGAGCAACGACCGGGCGTTCGAGGAGGTGCCTCCCGAGGAGGTCGCCAACGCGTTCGTGCACGTTCTGCAGGACGTGCCGAGCGTGGACGAGGAGCGCCTGCTGCGCGCGGGGCTGGAGCGCCTCGGCTACCGACGGCGCACCGACAAGATCGACAAACTGCTCCGGTACGGCTTGCACGTCGCTGTGACCAGCGGCCGAGTCCGGTTCGACCGAGAGGGACGCCTCACTCTGGGTTGACGTGAGTCGTCAACGTGACCGTGCCTGGGCGAAGCCCTGGCCGTCCACGCCGGCCGGCTTTCGCTTGTCTCATGGTGCACCGCGCTCGTCCAGCCGAAGACCTATCAGCATGCCAGCACATAAGTGATGGTCGCTCATGCCCGGCGCTCGATCGCCTCTGAGCGGCAGGGAATGCACCTGCCAGCAGGTTGGCCAATGTGCCCCGGACGTGAGCAGCGGCGGCCACCGCCGGTCATCGGCCGGGCCGCGCCGCCACGCTCGGCGTAACCCGGAACGCGGGTCTGCTTCTTCTGCGGAGCAAACCGGTCGGAAACCGGTGCCCGCCCGTCTTCCATTGATTGTTCTTCAAAGCTTCGGGCGACACCCTGGCTGTCACCCCCGCTGGCCGAATCTGTCGCCCTGCCCTGCTGATTTGTCAGCCCAGAGGCAGTTCCCGTCCTCCGATCTCCGATGACGAGGCGGTAGACGCGGGTGGCGATCCCGGCGACCTTGGACACGGCCAGGCGGCCGAGTTGCACCAGCTTGCTGAGGCATCGCTGCACCGTCCGCTCTGAGCAGCCGGCGTAGTTCGCGATGGTGGCGACGGAAGGCCAAGCCTTGCCCTCTTGGTTGGCGTGTGCAGCGATTGCGATGGCCACGGCCCGCTCGTTCTTCCCTAGGTCTTTCGTCGCGAGAAGAGCGCCCTTAACGGCAAGACTCATTGGCCTCGGACCTCCTACGTCCGTCGGGGCCACGGGCGGGTGTTCTGCACCGACGCGGCCGAGCTTCGTCTGGCATCCCGCGCCGTACCAGCGAGGGGTCTAGTGATCCACGCTCACCTATCGCTCAAGGTCAAGTCGCAGAGGAGATGTGGGCATCCCAACCGGCTGCCGACTGCGTCCGAATCAAACTCGGCGAGGAGCAACACGCCCGAATCCCGAGCGTGCTGAGCGTTGGAGATCGGCCAGGCGGCGGGCGGGGAAGGGCTACCCACGGACGTTCCGGGTCCTAGGACGCGCTCAGCTCGCGCAGTGGAGGCGGTTGGGCAGGCGACGTTGTGCGAGGCTGAGAGGGCTCGCCGTGCAGCTGGCACAGCGCGCCTTGCCGCTGCGGTTAGGGCAAGGGCTGATGTTCGTCCCGTACGCGGTTGAGCAACTGGTTGGCCTGCCGGCGGCCGTTGAGGGTGAGAAGCCGGACGTGAGGTCCGTGTTCCCGGACAAGGTTCTGTACCCGGGGTCGCATACTGCGTCGGTACCCGAGGATGTAGCGGACGAAGTCCAGGTGATCCGGTCGTAGACGCCATCCCGGTGGTGCTGCCCGCCTCGGTAGCGCCAGCGCCGCTGCTGATGCCCCACAGGCAGGCGGCGGTGGGGTTACGGCTTCCGCTCGGCAACGTAAGAACCGCGAGCCGGCAACGTCACGACCAGACCCCGCTCCCGGAGCAGGCGGACAGCCGCCCGCACCGTTCCGCGACTGACGCCGTACTCCTGCTGTAGATGAGTCTCGCTTGGGACCGGCTGGCGGGGCTTGAGCTTCCCGTCCTCGATCTGCCTGGCGAGGAGGTCTGCGAGCTGGATGTAGAGCGCCACCGGAGACATCTCGTCAACCATGAGCCGGACCTTATGGACGCACAGCCTGAGCAGGCCGTGGGGTACGTACAGAACGTCTAGGACGGGCTGTACGAGTCGGACGAGTTGGATTACCTTTGGTAGGCGTACCAAACCACACCCAGGAGGGATCTCATGAGACTCTGGCCCTTCAAGCGCCGTCCGCTACCAGTCGACCGGACCGGCCCAGCGACCGCCTACCCGAACCGTTCCGGAGCCCTCGGTCCGCAGGCCGTCTCCGAGGTCCAGGCCCGCCGCAACGCCGGCCGTCCGCACTACTGGGCAGTCGAGCCAACGATGGAATACCAACGCACCCCGCTCCTCACCCTCGGCCAGCAGCACCGTTCTCAAGGTCGGGCCGAGTGATGGGGGAGAAGTGGCTCACGCGAGTCCCGTTCCCAGTCGTCCTCGCCTCGTACTGCATCGAGTTCCATGAGCGGAACCTGTGCGCGATGTGCACTGACTCCGGATGTCCGCGGCTCGATGACGCCGCGCTAATCCTCGACCGCTACCGAGCCGATCGCTTGGAGCGGTACCGGCTCCGTCGAGCGGAGTAAGGGCCGAGCCTCCGCAGGGCCTCTCGAGTGGCCTTGGACGAGAGCTGGCTGTAGATCTCCATCGTGATCAAGGCGTCCCGCCCAGCGGGCCGCTCGCGCCGCCGAACCAGGCCGGGCCGCTGGCCCGCCTTCCCCCTCCAGCGTGTCGGTTCCAGCCGCCGACGGCGCGAGCCCAACTGTGGATGCGTCATGCAACTCGGCCGAAGAGTTCATCAAAGACGATGGCCGGGCCGGCTTTGGTGCGTTCGTCGCGCGGTGTCGAGCCTGACGGAACGGCGGAAGCAAGGAGTGGGATTGCTTTAGAGCGCCTCCGGCGCCCGGACGACAACGGATGAGGGGGCCCCAGTCCGTGGGGCGTATATAGTAATGCCAATCCGCCCGCTATTCAAGCCAAGCAGGCCGGGGTAATAACCTCGTACACCTTGTCGCCCCGTTCTGCTCGGCGACTGTTCTTCGGAGGCAGACAGTGATGATGGCTTGAATCAAACATGCCCGCCGACGTTAGGCACCACGTCCAACGGAACGTGTCATCGCAACCCCGTGCGACTGAGCCGGTTCTATCGCCACGCATGCTTCGCAAGCGTTCGTGCCACGGAATGAACAAATCTACTTACGCTTTCGCCCCGATTGGCGACGTGCTCGGGAGTGTCGTTTCCTATGGCGTCCTTGAAGCTTGCGGTGCTTGTGTGGACGGCGGCCCCGCGGAGGTGTACAAACTCGTATAGATCAGTGCTCGCCATTGGCGGCAACTGCGTTAACTCTTGGACACCATATCCGCTCACTCGCTTAAAAGCCTTGGGTGTAACCGACACGCCGATTGGATGTAGTAGCTTCTCCACATATTTAATTCCTGCCCCGTGATTCCCATCGATGAGATTCTTAAAGTACGTTCCGGCGCCTACGCTATCCCAAACGCGTAGGAGTTCCTTACGGTTCGATGCGAAGAGCTTCTTGCTCGGAATTAGTTCGAGATTCGGCATTTTGGACTCAAAGTCACCTTTGTAGTAGAGCACGCAATTGACGAGTATTGGACTGCATTGGTACCTAACTGTCCGCTCTCTGGCGTTTCGCAGGACTTTCCTGACCATCTCTTCGAGTGCGTGCTCTGCCTCCGCATGCAACAGCCCGATATAGGCCGCTGAGACGTCCAGTGCCTCGGGGGTCCATGTCGAGATGCCCATGAACGGCCTTATGAAACGGGTGGTAAGAAACTGCTGGCGCCGGCCACACTGTTCCGCCAGGCGATGTAACTCGCGCGACTTCACGGGGAGCGCTCCTACAGAGCTTCCAAGGCGGAGGACTCTGCTAATTCAGTTAGGTTCTCGTAGCCGAGTGCCCGGCCAAGCCGGCCGGCCCAGAAATCAATTCTTCCTTGCACTGCGTCTCGGCTCTTCGTCGTCGCCTCGGTCCAGCTGCGGAATTTGCCACTGCGGTTAGATAGAGTCGTGAACGTCTCTCTTACGACTGCTGCGGACTCAAGCGCAGCCTCGCGGACCTCGGCATCACGAAGGGTAAGGATCATCATGTCAAAAACCGCTCGATTGAATCTGCCGGTAGCTTGCCCGTCTTCGATCCTCTGGAACGCGCTGCGGCCAAAAATTTCGAAGGTTGCGACGATTGCCTCATCGATGTTTTCTGCAAGATCATCGAGCTGCCGCTCAACCCGACGGTCCCAATTCTTGTTCAGGGTCCGGGTGGCAGCGTCCAAGAAGCTCTTGAGGTTGCCGCGATATCTGTTGAAGAAGCATGAGAAGGCAATAGCTCGAAGTAGAAGTTCGGCGTCCCGGAGCCGATAATCCGGCTCGCTGATGTTGAGAATTTTCTGAATGCCCCTGGATCTAGCGGATCGAACATCCAAGTAGTCAGTGAAGGGTCCAGCGATTAGTGATCGCCGAAGTTCGTGGGTGGATAAAGGGGTCACCTGGCTATTCAGCCTATGGAAGACGAACTGGAGAACCTCGTCCTTGATCCAATTCCGCATGACTACGGTGCGAATCGGAAGGTTCTCGAAGCGAGAGAACTCCTGAATAGCCGTGATCTCCTGGAAGCCCTTGCCGTTGAGATTCGGCAAGGTTTGCAGGCCCGTCAAGCGCAGCGTCTCCTCGATAGCAAAGCGCTTGAGCGTCCCCAGCCGCTGCTTCCCGTCGATCACGATGTACTGATGCTGGCCTGGGCTCGACTTCGGCAACTCGGCCAACGTAATTGGCGGCACCGGACAACCTAGAAGGAGTGACTCGATGTAGAGGGAAGCTTTTTGGTCGTTCCAAACTGACCTACGTTGGAACGGCGGATCGACGTCGAAGACGTCGCGTTGCATCTGCTCCGTCAGGGCGCCCGTCGTCCAGTCGGTAGTCCAGACCACTGTTTCGGGCAAGTACTTGCGGGTCGCGTCGCGGAGATCGTCCTCCTGAACGTCGTCTTGCCATTCCATGCCTGGCTCCGATCACAGCGGGCGGATCAGGGAACTTTACCCACCAGAGGCGTGCCAAGGGCAAGCCCTCGCCGTCTCAGGGCAGGGGCGCCTCACCGGCAGAGTTTTACGGAGTGCCAGCGACGCGGGTAGATGTCCTTCCGCACCTCCGGTCAGGTCCGCATCGGACGTGCCTTATCGAGGCCTCGGATCAGAAGGCCCCCGGCGCCGGTTTGAGAGGTGTTTCTCGTAGGTCCCATCGCCTACCGTAGTGCGGTGTCCTCCTCGGCTTCGCAAGGGCGTTGGTGCCATCGTCGGCTCGGTCAATGCTCGGTAAGCCGCTGTCAACGCAGCTGCTGCGGCGAGGGCGATACCGGTGCGGTAGCGGAACCAGGCGCGACGGCCGACCTCAGCCACCCGCAGCTGATCGCCGTCACCGACAACGTCAACCAGGCCAAGGGCGACCAGGACCCCTCCACCTGGCAGCCGCCCCTGTCGTCCTACCGGTGCACCTACAGCAAGATGTGGATCACCGTGAACTACAACTGGGGGCTGACCCTGCAGTCGTCGGAGAAGTCCGCCCTGCAGAGCATGCTGAACACCTGCAGCTCCTGACGCCCCATCGAGTCCGCGCGCTCATAGCCCCCAAGTTGGCCGTCGGGCGGGCTGCGACTGGAAAGCAGTGCGGTCTTCCGAAGCGAGGTGGCATATTGCCGGATGCCAGTGACGTGGTCGACGGGCGGCACGCTCAGTCCCAGGCTTGCCGCCTCTTCCGCCACCACTGCCGACTGCGACGAAAGTGGCGGTTGGCCGAGCCACCTGGCCGCGCCGTCGGCAGGGTGGGTGCCGGCCATTCAATAGCCTTGGATCTATGGCAGGGAAGTTGCGTGCCCCCGGCGGGGATCTAGGGGAGGGACGTATGGAACCGTGGACCTTGGCGCAGGTCGATCAGTGGCTTAACTGGGTGCACGACCGGCACGACGAGTTCGACTACCGCTACATCTACTTCGCGTACTTGGCCGCTCGTGCTCCTGATCCGCGTGACGACGAGATCACCCTGACCGTTGAGCCCGACGGTGGTGTCGTATTGCAAGCGGGCAACGACGATCGTGGACTGCGGCTGGCGAACGACGACGAGTGGACCCAGTTCGTCGATCACCTGCAGCGGCGGTACTGCAGAGACCGATACCCGAGCATGCAGGAGTGGGAGGAAGCCCAGCACGCGGACTTCCTCGAAGAAGCCCAGTGGCGGTTCGGACGGTAATCCGCATTCACCGGCAGCGACGCCCGCACCAGCGAAGGTAGGCGGTTGGCGCGGCGGTCAAACCGGCCACGACCAGAGCGGATTATTGCCGGCAGGGTCGGCGCCAGCGTCTTCACCGTGACGCTTAGCGGGTCTTCCTGGTCGCCCGCTTGCGGGGCGGCGTCAACAGCTCGGCGATCGCGGCGATGGCGGACGGCACCAGGCGGTAGTAGGCCCAGACTCCGCGCTTCTCGCGCTCGAGCAGCCCGGCCTCGGTGAGGATCCGGAGGTGATGGCTGACGGTCGGCTGGGAGAGGCCGAGCGGCGCGGTGAGGTCACTGACGGACGCCTCGCCTTCGGGAGCGGACTGGATCAGGCTGAGCAGTCGCAGCCGGGCTGGGTCGGCGACGGCCTTCAGCACTCCTGCGAGCCGTTCGGCGTCGGCCCGCTTGATCGGCTCACCGGCAAGCGGCGAGACAGCAGGTGCAGCGGTTTTCGGGGTTCCCACGTCATGCATCGTTACACCAACACCATCAACAGGCTGGCGGAACCCGGTACCCGGCCACGGATGGTCCGCGGGTAGGGCTCGCCAGGTACCGGCCGCGTCCGCGCCGGGGGTGTGGGCGTCGGCCCCAAGTATCGCGAAAACGACGCTGGCTGGCCCCAGACCACGGAAAGCGGCAGCGGCCCCGGTTTCCTTTAGGGCGCTGAGCGGATGCGCTCCGCGTCAAACAGGTGTACCTCGATTGATGATCATTCGCCGGCAGATGCTTGCGCTTCGTAGTTGATTACGTGCATCCTGTTGGGCTGGGCGAGCCCGAGGAGGCGCAGTGCCGGACCCCGTGTCCCCAACCAGTCCCGCCGTCAGACGACTGACCCAAGGCCTCGTGGCGCATCTGCTCACGCAGGTCAAGAGCAGTGAGCTGCCGGATCGCGACGCAATCGACGAGACCAACGTTTACTGGTTTCGTAGGCCGCCGCAAGAGAAGGCGAGTGGTCGCGGACGGATCATCATGCAGGTCACCTACCCTCCACCACCTGAACCCCCTGTACCCCCGACAGCGCTCCGCGGCCTGCTGAACGCCACCGAGTACGGCAACGCCGAAGGCTCGCCACCCCCGCTCGCGGAAACTGAAAGCGGGCTTTCAGCCGCTGGTCCGGCAATCTCCGATTCCCTGCGACGGGAGTACGAGGCCTGGCTCGCCGTATGGACGAAGTGGGCCGAGCACGAGCGCAGCATAAAGGAGCAGCGCGCCACCTACGCCTACCTGGAGAGACTGCAGCGACTGGCACAGCAACGCGGCGACGCCGAGGAGCTTGTGCTCGGTGTCGGTCTCCTTACCTCCAGCGCCGCCGGCCGTTGGGCTATCCGCCGGCACCTCCTGATCTGGAACGCGGCCATTGTTGAGGATCAAGCTACCGACAGCCTGCAGATCGTCTTGCCCCTCGACCAGAGGATGAAGATCGAGGACCAAGACTTCCTCACCTCCCACGACGGATACCGCGCCAAACACTTTGGATCGCCCTGGTTTGACACCGAAGCGCAGCTGCACCCCTTCTCGCCGGAGGTCGTGCGGCTCTTGCAGCTGTGGCGGCGCCGTTGCTGGGACCGGACCCTGCACCTTGCTGACGATCGGTGGGAACCACCGCTTCTCGACGAGGCCGATACAACACGGCTGACCCTCGCTCCAGCGCTATTCCTTCGTCGCCGGGACCGCAAGGGATTGGAGCGGGTCTATCGCAGCATCGCCGACAGCCTTGAGGGCGTGGACGCTCCAACTCCCCTCGGTCTGGCGCAACTGGTGACCCCGATCGAGGCAACGCAGCGCCGCAACTGGCTCATGGACGAAGGCCGTGATCGCCCGGTCAACAGCGACGATCCGTTGTTTCCTCTCCCCAGCAACAGAGAACAACGTCGGGTGCTGGCCAAGCTCAGCGACGACACGACCGTCGTCGTGCAGGGCCCACCGGGCACGGGCAAAACCCACACGATCGCCAATCTCATCTGCGCGCTGCTCGCCGACGGCCAGAGGCTGCTCATCACGAGCCAAAAGGACCAAGCGCTACGCGTGCTCCGCAAGAAGCTTCCCGAGTCGGTCAGGCAACTGTGCGTACTGATGACGGGCATGCAGCGGACCGGCACAGACGAACTCGACCGCAGTATCACCGCACTGTCGGAACTGTCCTCCACGATCACCGTCGACGAACTACGCACCGACATCACCCAACTTCGGGGACAGCGCGCAGATCTCCACGCTCGGCTCGAGCGGGCGATCCATGAGCTGGGCGGAGTTCGCGAGCAGGAGTACACGACGCACCCGCCGATCGCCGATGGCTACGGCGGCACCCTGGCGCAGATCGTCGAACAACTGGGCGCTGGCCGCGATCAGCACGCTGGATCGCCCCACTGCCCGCCTCCGCTTCCGGTGACCCGCCCCTGTCGAACGACCAAGCCCAACAGCTATGGCGGCTTCTCACCACCGCCACGCCACAACGCGCCGCACGAGCAAAGCAACTCATCCCCGACTCCGAGCAAATCCCCCACGCCGCGGACGTCGCCGCGATGATCGCCACCATCGCTGACGCCGAAAGGATCCTCGGCTGCGACCGCACCGCCTCCGCATGGTCACTCACCACCCTTGATGACCCCACCCTTACCGAGGTCCAGCGCCACGTCGCGGTTGCCACCGACACTATGGCGGCCTGCGGCCTGCCCGATGCCATCAGCGACTGGGACCCCGCAGACTGGCGGCGCGGTGCCGCTGAAGCGCTCCTGGCCCGGCGAAGCCCTGCCTACTGGGAGGCCCTGTTCGCCGAACTGCGAGAAGCAGAGCCCCACATACGTGCTCTGACGGCTCTAAACGACTGCGACATCGACCTGGGCCCCACACCCCTGACCGCAGCTCACCTCAGCCGCCTCTCCGGCCAAGCGAAGCGTCTGCGCAGGCACCTGGCAACTGGCCGACGTCTACGCCGCTACCTGCCCCCACGTGCCCAGCTCGACGCCACCGACCTCCTGCAAAGTTGTACGGTTGACGGGTCCCCACCCGCCACCGCCTCCGAGCTGACCGCGCTGTCCACCTACCTTCAGGCCGAAACAGCCGTCAGCACCGCCTTGGAGGCATGGGCCCAGATCGGAGTTCCGACCTTCCAGGGGCCGCTCCGCCGTCGAGTGGCACATCTGCACGACATCTCACACAACGCCTCCGCCCTGCGTACGCTCGCCGCAGCCCGGGACACTGTCGAGCGCCTCCTGCGCAGCCACGGGATTCGCTTCACAGTCCGCTGCCTGGAAGACTGGGACCTCCTTGTCCGCGTCGGCCAAAACCAAACGACTATCACCGGGGCGCGACAGGCAGCTGCGGCCATGGCTGGCCTCACCAACACCGTGCAGACATGGTGCCGAAACCCAGACGTCGCCCCCGAAGTCGTCGATCTCAACGCCGCTCTCAACCGTGGCGACATCGACCGCTACGCCACAGTCCGCCGACAACTGGATCTGGCCAGGAGCGACAAGGACGCACAACACCGATGCCACCAGCTGCTCCAGAGGCTCTCCGCCGCTCACCCGACACTCGCCAACCAACTCAGCGAGAACGTCGACGATCTCACCTGGGAGAGTCGCCTCAACGACATCGAAGCAGCATGGGCCTGGGGCGCTGCGGCCGCCTTTTGTGAGAACGTTCGGCAGACGGACACCGAGCAGATCCACGAGCAGCGCATCGATGAAATTGAACAGGAACTCAACCGTGTCACCGCAGAGCTAGCTGGCAAACAGGCTCTGCAGCACTGCCTGGAACGCATGACCGAGCAACAGCGCCAAGCCCTCCAGTCCTACAAGACCAACATGGGCGCCTACGGTCGTGGGCAGGGCAGAAGCAAGGACCGGTACCTCACCGCAGCGTTCGACGCGATGAAGCACGCCCAGCAAGCCGTCCCGGCCTGGGTCATGCCCCTGTCAGCTGTCACCGACACCGTCCCACCGCAACCAAACACCTTTGACGTCATCATCGTCGATGAAGCCAGCCAAGCCAGCGTCGACAGCCTCTTCCTCCTGTGGCTGGCACCACGAGTCATCGTTGTTGGCGACGAGAAGCAGTGCGCACCCGGCGCCAACTACCGGAAAAACAATGACTCCGAGGCCGTCCAGGACAGCCTGGACCAGCACCTAGCGGACATGCCACTCAACCTCCGTAACGGCTTTCTCCCTAGCTCCAACCTCTACGAACTCCTCGCCTCCCGCTTCTCCGACGTCGTTCGGCTCTCCGAACACTTCCGATGCATGCCCGAGATCATCGGATGGTCCTCCGCGCAGTTCTACGACAACAGGCTTATCCCTCTACGCCAGTTCGGGGCCGACCGCCTCGACCCCCTCCGAGTCGTGCACGTCGACGACGCCGTGGAGGAAGGGCAAAGGGCAACCCTTCGTAACCAGGTCGAAGCCAACGCCATCATCGATCACGTACAGAAGATCATCGACGACCCGATGTACCGCAACAAGACCATCGGCATCATCGCGCTGCAGAGCGGCAAACAGACGCAAGTTATTGAAAAGCTCCTCTACGAGCGGGTCGACCCGGCCGACATACGCCATCGACAGATTCGAGTCGGTCAACCGCCGGACTTCCAAGGCGACGAACGCGACGTCATCCTGCTGTCCATGGTCGTAACGAAGGCCAGGAAAGCCCTCACCGGCCGCACTGAGCAACGTCGGTACAACGTCGCCGTCAGTCGCGCCCGTGACCAACTCTGGCTGTTCACGTCGGTCTCGCCAGCGAGTCTGAACCCCGCCGACCTCCGCCACTCCCTGCTGACCTACATGCTCCACCCTCCGGCGACCCTCACGGTCGATCCGAATCTCGACGATGTCACTCCCAACACTCGGACAGACCCCTTCACATGCCTGCTGCAGCAATGCGTCTTCCTGGAGCTGCGCCGCCGCGGCTACGCCGCAGTACCGCACTACCCGGTCGATCGCCGAGCCATCGATCTCGTGGTCGTTGGCGACAACGGCCGGCTTGCTGTCGAGTGCGACACACCGTCGCGGAACCGACAACCCAAGCAGGTCCACCAGGAACTACACCGCGAGCGAGAACTACGCCGAGCCGGCTGGCAGTTCATCCGCATCCGAGACAGCGAATACCTGCATGACCCCGCTGCCGCCCTCGAACCTCTCTGGCAGCAACTACAGCAACGAGGCATCGAACCCCGGTCGCTGCCCGCAGCACCACGCCAGCAGCCACGTTGGAGACCAGCAGCCCTGTCCGACGACGAAGACGACCTCTAGGAGACCCGCGTGCTCGAAGGCATCGACGACAACATCCTCGATGAGATCGCCCGAATCGCCTGCGGCGGCGACGACTATCCCGTGTACCGGCGTGGGGCCGAGCTGCCCAAGCTTCTCCAACAAGCCGGCTGGGACAACGTCGCGCCATACAACGGCGACCAGCGCCGAAGCTGGCTCACCAACCAACTCCGTCAACGTCGAAACACGCCCGGGGCCATCGATGCGGTCGTCTGCCGCCTTGCCGACCAACGTGAGTACGTTCATCGCAACGAGCCTCTCGCCGCCGCCGAGGTAACCAAGCTGCTCAACAGCGTCCTCGTTATCGAAGGATTCGAGATCGCACACAGCCAGGGGCGACCCGTCATCCGCCCCTACAAGCAGCCAGAGGACCAAAAGCAACAGTCACCAGACGTCATGCTCCACGTGGCCATGGCAGACATCGTCCGCGACACCGACCTCGCCGTGGTCCTTGAAAGCCGACTCAACGAGGCACGCATCTGCGACCGCAACGGTGCCTACGCCAGTGCGATCGTCATGCTCGGCAGCCTTCTGGAAGGCGTTCTTCTCGACGCCGTCAAGGCCCGCCTGCCCAACTCTGACAAACCTCTCGATAGATGGACCCTGCACGATCTGATCGAGACCGCCCATATGGAAAAATGGATACAAGCCGACGTCCGCGGCTTCGCTGGAAAACTCCGCGAATACCGCAACCTCGTGCACCCCAACGCCCAGGTCAAAATCGGCCATGCCCCGGACCGCGATACCGTCAGCATGTGTTGGCCCGTCATCAACGCGGCCCTCAATGACTTGGCGGCCACCGCAACGTGACACCGAGGCCCAGCCTTGGTCTTTGGGACGGTCTCTCTCCGACGACAGACTGCTAACATCACGGCATGAGCACCCATGCTGAGCATGGGCGCCGCAAATTCGTGTACGAATCCCCGCTCGGACACCAGTATTCGTGGACATCCACGCGAGATGGCCTCGTATGCGGGCCGCGAACCAAGACGTGTCATGTGTGGATCCCGGCGTCGGGGTCCCATCCCACCTGCGCTGACCCCTCCCGGTTCGTTATGGCGGGGCATAGGTGAGCTGCGTCCGGCCGCGCCCCCGCCGGCCCGACGAGCAACTCGTCGATGCCCTCGTACCCATCCCGCTGCCCGTCGCGGCAACGATCAAGGCGCACAGCGAGGACATGGCGAGAATGCCGATGTGCAGACCCCAACCGACGTCTTAACGCAGGCCGTCGAGGTGCAGGATCTGTAGCCGATCATGGGCGATGTCGCCAATGTGGGCGCCTGAACCGGTGGCCCATCCGCCTGCGCGGACAGTGTCGGCGCGGGGAATTTCGATCCAGGTCCAGAGCACGAGCACGATGCCAAGGAGGGAGAGAGTGGGAGGCGCCCATCGTAGGGACACCCACCTTGGCGGCTGACGATCGATGCGGGCCAGCAGGATCGCGGCGACGGCGGAGGTCGCGCTGAGCATGATGCCGGCGCTTCAGGCGGTCGACGCGGCCCATGCCGACGCGCTGTTGGTCTCGTAGCTGTTCACCCCGTTCGTGGAAGCGGCCCAGCCCGACTGGAACGAGGGAAGAAAGCCGCTTAGCAGGACGGCCAGTGTGGCGCCGCCGATCGCCGGCTCATATCGCGAACGAGCGGTGGCTGTGCCTGAGCCGGGGCTGAGGTCGTCAGTCGTCATCGTCGTCAGTGTCCCTGGGAGGCTGCCACCACCACATCCGCAGGATGTTCCCAACCGGCCAGTCGGGCGCCGCGCCGGCCAGGCCCGGGCGGCGGGGAGGTGAGGACGAGAAGTGGTCGGCCAGGTCGTGTCGGTTGGTCGCGGCGAACCAGCCGCGGACCTGGGGACGGCCGGCGAGAAAGAGCAGCGCGACCGCCACGAGCATCTTGGCGACGTTGACCGCCCGCAATCACCAGGGGAACGGCTGGAACAGGGTCAGGCCGGAGCCGAGCAGCACGACCACCGAGACGAGGACGACCTGCCGGTACGCCTTGCGCTGGCCCACCTGCAACCCGTGAACCACCCGCAGGTAGGCGAGCGCGACCAGCGCCACGGGCAGCACGCGGGACCAGGCCGAGGAGCGCATCGTGTTCCGGGCGGCGGTCAAGTCGGTGCCGTCGGGCAGGTCGAGGTGGGCGAGCTGGTAGTCCAGCAGTTGCTCCTGGAAGGCCAGCATCAAGCCGGCGAGCAGGGCGCTCAGGGCCAGGTTGGTGAGCATGAGCACGATCATGCGGCGGACGTGCGGCGGCCTGGCCGTAGCGGCGTCGGGATCGGTGGTGGAAGCGTCCGCTGTCGTCATCGGCACGGATCGGATCCCACGACGTCTTCCCGCACTGCCCCAGTTTCCCGCAAGTTCGCTCAGCCAGTGAACTCGGGACCCGGCGGCTGTTAACGCAGATGGGCATATCCCCGGCGGACCTGCTGATGGCTGCGCTGGATCGACGATCGGCAACTCCGCATGCACCACGCTATGTCGGGCGGGACTCGCCATGCGATAGCCGCGTGCGGCATGGATCACCATCGTCATGATGCCCGTCCGCCTCAACTGCGGCGGTCACCTGTCGCGCGGGGCTGAGGATTGGGCAGACCAGGGTCGCGGCATGGTGGGCAGCCGCATCCCGTGCGGCGGACGCAGTCAGTGCGCCCTTGCGGACTGAACGAACGGCGACGGCAGGGGAGTCCCGCCACGCATGGCGATGCTGTGGCGCCGGGCCGTCCGGGCCTGGGTTACCTGCGGAAGACCGGCCTGTGTCGTTTGCGGCGGTTTGCGGGGCCTCAGTCGACAGCAAGCAGGCGCCGTGGAGGCGCTCGCGTCTGGTTCGAATATGGGATGCGGCCGTGCCCGTACGAGTGGATGCTGTCCTGTTGGCGTGACGGGAAGGTGGAGGGTGGACGTGTTCGCTGAGTTGACGAAGCCGGATGAGCGTACGCTGCGCTTCACCTCGATGGGACTGAGCCTTGGTGGGCTTTTACATCAGGATGATGCTCTTGCCTTTCAGCGCTCACAGATCGCTGGCGCGGTGCTGACCGATGCGGTTCCCGTCGATCTGCGGAAGAGCTTCGAGCGACTGCGTTACCAGCACAGCTTGGGGGTGGTCGACTACGAGCAGTTCACCGTCGTTGCCGACGCCGCCGTCGGCCTCTACGAGCCCGCTCTGCGCGCCCGATTCATCGAGTTTTATCGCGGTCAGGCGATCCCGTTCACCGACGGAGAGGGCCGACTGCAGCCGGTGACCAGCGACAGTTACGACGACATCGCCAAGCATCTGCGCCAACGCAAGCTCCGTCTGCCCGACGGTAGCGGTGAGCCAAGGCCCTTTGGAGGCATGCTCACCGACCTGTTGGCATGGGCGCGCCAGCACCGGCTTCTGCGGGGACAACGGGCCCGACAGGGCGAGAATGCGATCGTCAAGATGCGCAACTACCTCGCCCACGCGCGACCGCACCACATCCACACCCCAGTCGACGCGACGCTCGAGCTGCGTGCCCTCGCCGAGTTCATCAATCAGCTCTGGGGCGTCGCTACTGTCGGCGGCAGGTGCTACCCGGCGCCAGTCCGATGCGAGACGCTCGCGGTCGGCTGGAATCCGACCACCGGCGTCCAGGAGTTCACGCGGGCGGAGAACCTCACCCCCGATGAGGATCCCACCACTCGATGGATCCTGTACCGCGGGGTGCTTGACGGCTACGAGGCCGAGCGTTTCGACTCCCGATACGTCACGACCCGTGTCCCGACCCAATACCTGTGGGGGCCAGGCGCTGCCGCCGACGCAGTTGCCTGGTTGGCCACCCACCATCCCGCTAGCGACGAGATCGACCCGATCGACGGGCTCTACCTCGTGCGCCATCACGGCAACCACCTATACCTACCCCAAACTCCCCAGGTTTTCGCCGCGACCCCGTCGAAGCAGCGACCCGGACGCTGGCACCTGCTACGCGCGGACGTCGGCAACGACGCCTTCGCCTGCGTACGCGCCCGCGTCAGCCCGAACGAGAACCACAACAGCTGCCGCTGCCCCGTAGAACGGCTGGCGCGAGGGACCTGGAACAGGGTTCACACGGAACTGCGCCAGATCCAGCCCACCCTCGTGCCACACCTCCCTGCCGACGTCCGGGCGCCATCGCCAATGCGTTGGCCCCGCGCGGTGGAGATTCCGGCCTGACCGGGCGATCGAAACGGCGCGAAGCGCGAGGCACCAGCAGCCAGGAGCCGACCTACGACCTCCCGGTTGCGGTCGCGCGAGACGGGCAGGCAATGGCGTCGCCTGGGCTACGCCTCGTCGCGGTCATCGAGGCCGTCCATCAGAGTTACGCCGTTTCGTAGCAGTCGGTGACGCGTGGATCGCGGTAGATGAGTGCGCCGCTGGCATCATGGGGGCATGAGGCTCGGTTTCAAGATGGGCACCGCGGCGGTCCTGGTCGTGGTCGGGGCGGTCGGAGCAGCATGGTTGCTGTTCGGCGAGGGACTCGACCGGGCGGAGAAGTGGGTTTCGATCGTCGGCGTGTGCGTCTCTACGGCCCTGAGCGCTGGCGGATTGCTCCTCAGCTGGTTTACGTGGCGGCAGACCCGGGCGGGCAACAGTGCCGCCCGGGCCGTGACCGCGCGGGGGATCGGCGCAGTGGGCGTCGGGGGAAGCAGCAGCGCCGAGATCCGCACCGACGTGTCTGGCGTGGCAGTGCCGATGTCCCCGCCGCCCGGCGGAAGTACCGACGTCCACGCGGGCGGGACGGGTTCAGTTGCGGTCGGCGGTGACAGCACCGCGCCGATCAGCACCCGCGTGACCGGTGCGGACGTCCGGCCTCGGCCATGACCTTCTGGCGACGCGGAAAGGCCGCTTCCGGCACGCCGGAGGTGGTCCGCGTTGAGGCATCCGGGGCCGGAGCGGTCGCGGTCGGCGGCGACAACAACGCACCCATCACGACCACGGTGATCATGCCGGGCAGCGGTCGTCCCGGTGTTTGGCTGGAGACGGACCGATTCTTCGTCCTCGAGAGCGGCGCCGGCCTGTACTCGCACGACTGGACGTTGGTTGGCCGCGGGCCGGAGCTGCGCGGCCTGATGGACTGGCTCACCGGGGATGGGCAGGGCGTCGCCCTACTCGATGGCCGAGGTGGGATCGGAAAATCGCGTCTCCTGCGTGCCTTCGCCGCTGCCGCGGCAACGGAGCACGGATACGTGGTGCGCTTTCTCGATCGGTCGGTCTCGGTGCAGCCGGAGGACATCGAGGTGCTGCCCCCTGCGGACCGCCTCCTGGTAATCGTGGACGACGCCCACGAGTCGTCGGCCGTCGCCACCACAGTCGTCGGCATCCGCCGGGCACGGCCGACGGCGAGGATCCTGCTGGCGACGCGACCATACGGCGTGGATCACCTCCTGAAGGATCTGCGCACCGCCGGACTTCACCGGACCGACGTGCCGCACTGGCGGCTGGGAGATTTGTCTCTCGCGGAGGCGACCGAGCTGGCTGGCGCGGTGCTAGGAGCGGCGCACGACGAGGACATGGCGCGCAGGCTCGCCGCGATCGGCCATGACTGCCCGCTGATCATCGTGGTGGGCGGGGGACTCGTCCGGCAGGGCAAGCTCGACGCCGACAGGGTGACGAACGACGACCTGCTGCGGGACGAGGTCATGGCGAACTTCGCGAAGGCGCTCACCGCGGATGCCACGGTCGCCGATCCCGTCCTCCGGCGCGAAGTGCTGCATGCGATCGCGGCCCTGCAGCCCTTCCGGCTGAACGAGCCGGAGTTCCGGGCGGCGGCCGAGGCGCTGACCGGCAAAGCGTTCGATCAGATCCTGCCCCAGCTGCGCGAGTTGGAGAACGCCGGAGTCCTGCTGCGCCGAGAGAACGCGGTGCGGATCGTGCCGGACCTGCTTGGCGACACCCTTCTGGCCGACGCCATCGTCGACATTCACTCGGGAGCTGGCACCGGATACCTCGAGCGCATCCTCCGGGCGGTCGACGGCGACGCGCTCCTACATCTGGTGCTCAACGCCAGCCGGGTGGACTGGAACGTCCGTCATACGGCACCGGAGCCGCGGCCCTCGCTGGTGGAGGCGCTCTGGAACGCCCTGGTCGGGCGGTTCGACGGGGCGGATCTCGAGGAGCGGCTGGCCCTGCTCCGGCGACTGCGAAGGGTGGCCTTCTACCAGTCGGCTGCGTTGTTGAAGATCTGCCAGCTCGCATACAAAAGTTGCAGGGCGCCTGATGGCGATCTTCAGTTGAGGGACAAGATTAGGGCCGCGCTGCCGCCCGTACTTGAGAAGGCGGCGCTGGATCTGGGGACCTTCTCCCCTTCGGTCGATCTGCTCTGGGAACTGGCCGGGCAGGATGAGCGAACGGACCGGCGAGAGCCGGATCATCCCGTCCAGATCCTCAAGGACTTGGCCGAGTTCAAGCGATGGAAGCCGTCGACGTTCAACGCCCGGATGGTTGAGGCGGCAAAGCGGTGGATCGCGGCGAGCCGGGGCGGCAGACCCTCCGTTTCGCCACTGGACGTTCTTCAGCCATTGCTGGCGACGGAGGCCACCGAGGAAGAGTCCGACGGGATCACGCTAACCCTGAAACAGTTCCAGCTGAACCACGCGGTGGTGTCACCGCTACGACGGGAGGTCGTCGAACTCGTTTTAGCGGAGTTGACGTCCGCGGATCCCTGGGAAGCCGTCCGCGCTGCGGAAACTCTGGAAAAGGCCCTGCAGTACCCCCACGGGTTCTACGGACACACCGTTCCCGTGGAGCAGCAGGACGAGTGGACACCTGACTTCCTGGAAACGCTCGGCCGGCTCCGCGACCTGGTCACCACCCAGCCGATCGAACCCGTTGTCGCCCTCGCCGTTCGGCGGAGCCTGTGGTGGCACGCCCGCCATGCGCCCGGGGCGACGAGGGCGGCGGCGAAGGCAGTCTTGGAGGCGCTCCCGGACTCGATCGAGTACGAGATCGCAGTGGCTCTTCATGATGGTTGGGCTGACCTGTTCGATGACGTGGACGACTTCCACGAGGCGCAGCGGATGCAGGCTGAGCATCTGGAATCTCTCGCTCGCCGGGCCCTCGCGACATGGTCGGAGAGCTCTCTGCTCGAGGAACTCGCCGCTGGCCTGCAGGCGGAGCAGGATGCCGCGCTGACCGGTCGGCAGGCGAACCCGGAGCCGTTCGCTCACGCCCTGATGCGGAACCGGCCCTCCCTCGCGCAGGCTCTCGTGGCGTCGGTGATTCGCGAGCCCGAAAGCCCGGTGGCAAGGCTGCTTCCGGTCGTCTTGCAGGAACTCCTGCAGAGCAACGCCGACGCCAGATGGGAAGCGGTGAGCATGTTGCTGCAGCGCGATCACCTCACCCTGACGCGGCTGACGGCGAACGGCCTAAGCCGCTACCGCGGCGACCAGGGGCCGGTGGACGCCCGGGAGCGAGAGACACTCCGCCAACTGCTGCTTCATGAGGACGAGACGACCCGGTGCCTGACGCTGCAGGCGGTGCGGTGGATCGGCGAGTACGACCGGGCCACAGCCGCGGAACTGGTCCTATCGGTCTCCTTCGAGCACTCTCCCGCAGTGGCCGAGGAGGTCCTGTCCGCCTTCGGCGGGCACGGCTATCTGTCGTACGACGATGTCGACGACGCGGCCCGCGAACGGCTACTCGCCGGCATAGCCGGGCTCGCCACCATCGAGAAGCACGAGATCCAGGAATTCCTGGCCGGCCTCTCGGCGGTGCACCCGGAGGCGGTCATGCAGCTGCTGAAGCGCCGGGCGACACCGAGCGCGGAACCACGAGCCGGCGGGTACCGCGCCTTCCCCGACCACTGGCAGGAGAGGCTCCGGTTCCGCGGTACGACGCGCTTCGGCGAGTTCCTGTGGGACGCCATAGAGTGGGTCGCCGAGAATATCGACCGCGCCCGCAACGATGACTGTGCTGCACTCTTCGCGGCCGTGGCGGTCACGTTCGACGACATCGTCCGGGAAACGCTGGACCGGGCCCTGGCAACCGACGCGGTGCACCACATCAGGGCGGTCGGCGTGGTTCTGGCGCGCGCGCACCGCACGTTCGTCTGGGAGTACCCCGACTTCGTCGTCCGGGTACTTCGCGTCGCGGAAGAGCATGGCGACCAGTGCCGCCGGGACCTCCCGCGCGGCCTTCACCGCTCGGTGCTCCGCGGCGGATGGGGAGGCGCCGCCGGTGAACCGTTCCCTCAGGACGTCGAGCAGCGCGACCGAAGCCGGGCCGTCGCGGCAACGCTGGCGAAGGGCTCGCCGGAGCGGGCGTTCTACGACGAGTTGGCCGAGACGGCGGAGACCGCCATCCGCTTGGACATCGACCACGAGCGCCGCACCCTGGAGCACCGCGACTGGTGAGGTGCCGTCGGGAACGACGGCACCTCCGGTGAGCGGCCGAACTCAGCCCGGGTGAACGTCGCGAGGCGGCTCGTCTCGAAGGAATGCCCGGTGCTGGCGTGCTGGTAGGGGCGTTCAACCCCCGAATGCCCCTACCAGCGAATGAGCTACTGGTCGTGCCGGTGCCCGCTCCTCGGGTTGCGCTGGTTGAGGATCGCCGTGGTGAGATTCATGAACGCGGCGGTGAAGCTGAGTAGGTGACCGCTGCTCTGGATGATGTCCAGCCATTGCTGCATGGGGGAATGGCCCGGTGTAGTTGTGGGGCCGGCCGGACCCTGTCTAACGATTCCAGTGCAGCGTTCGGCTGGGCCCTCCGGCCACGGCGTCGGAGGAACCCGGACAGGGTGAGATTGGCACGTTCGGCCGTGACCTGGGGTGATGAGACAGCGGACACGTGCATCTACGCTGTCCGCCGGAGGGTGGCGAGGCTCAGGTGGACGGCGGGTGGGCGCAGCGGCGCAGGGGCCCGGGGGTGATCCATCTTGGTGAACACCGCGGAGGAGCTATCCGCCTGCCTGGAGGCCTTGCGCCGGCGGCGCGGGCTCTCGTACGAGAGGATGGCGGCGGCAAAGAACCTGCCACCGAGACCGGGCGGGCGGCGGCTGGAGGCATTGGCCAAGTGGACGATCGGGGAGATCGTGACGGGGAAAGCGGATGCCGTCGGAAGGAGGAACTCCTCACTATCCTGGCCGTCTGCCAAGGTCGCGCCCGCCGATGAGCCGCAGTGGCTGGCTGCATCGGAGAGGGCTAGGCAGTGTCTTCAAAGGTTTACAGCCATTGGAGTAGCGCGGCGATGGGGACGGTGGGCCGGTACGACGTGGCGGTCTTGTCGTAGCGGGTGGCGACGCTGCGGCACTGCTTGAGCTGGTTGAAGCAGCGTTCGACGACGTTGCGCTGTTTGTAGAGCTGCTGGTCGAACGTCGGCGGCCGGCCGCCGCGGCTGCCTCCCCGCCGGCGGGTGGCCTGCTGGTCGGCGCGTTCGGGGAGGTTGTGCCTGATGCCGCGTCGGCGCAGGTCGGCCCGGATGGTTTCGGAATTATAGCCCTTCTCCGCGATGACGTGGTCCGGCCGGACGCGGGGCCGTCCGGGCCCTGAGCGCTCGACGTGGAGGGCGGCCATGACGTGCGCAAATCGGGTGCAGTCATTGACGTTGCCGCCGGAAAGCACAAACGCCAGGGTCTAGCCAAGGCCGTCGCAGGCGAGGTGAACCTTGGTGGTCAGTCCACCTCGACTTCGACCGGGGGCGTGATCTTGTGGTTCGTCCGTTTCACAGCCCCCCTTAGCGCCGGCGGCGTGCTGGTGGGCCCGCACGATGGTCGAGTCCACGGACACCACCCAGTCGATGTTCCCGGCCGCGTCTGCGTCGGCTTGGACCCCGGCGAGCATCCGCGCGAACGTCCCATCGAGGGCCCACCTGCGGAAACGGCTGTAGATCGACTGCCAGGACCCGTACCGGGCCGGCACCTCTCGCCACGCCGTCCCGGCCCGGATTTTCCACACGTTCCCGTTAAGCACCCGCCGGTCATCGGCCCGAGGCCGACCACCGTTCAGCGCCGACGGCAGGTACTTCGACAGGGCTTCCCACTCGACGTCAGACAACTCGTAGCGGCGTCCCACGTGCCACATCCGACACCAAGATCCTTTGAAGACACTGCCTAGGCGCGCGGCGTGGGTCAGGCGCCGGTCACGCGCCGCCGCGTGCTGAGAAACATTGTCCGCAAGCCCGATGCGCTGCGGCGTTCGCGGTGGCCAGCCTGGACCGATGTACTCCTCGAGTCTCCCAGCCGGTGTCGAATCCCCTGCCAACGTGCAGGGCGCAGTCGGTAGTGCCGTCTACCTGAACGCCGTCGCCGCCGGGTGTGATGTTCATCCCGCCTGGCAGCGGCTGTTATCTCCTCCGCGCAGCGTGGGCGTCGCGCACGGAGGGGGTGTGCAGTGGAAACGAACATGAACTCCAACATCTGGCAGGGCGGCACCGCCCCGGGAGGGCGCCCATTCTTTAACGAGACCGCCCGCGAGTATCAGGACGTCCGCCCTGGCTACGACAGTGCACTGGTCGAGCGCGTCCTGCACTACGCGGGCCGTCCCGCTGCGGCGGCCGAGATCGGTGCAGGCACGGGCAAGGCGACTGAGGCGTTTGTTGCCGCCGGGCTGTGTGTCCGCTGCGTCGAGCCCGATGCGTCGATGGCCGCCCAACTCACACAGCGCTTCGGCCGGCGCGACGTAATTGTAGACGTGCGGAGATTCGAGGAGTGGGAGCCCGCGGAGCCACCTTTGCTAATCTACGCGGCCCAGTCGTGGCACTGGCTCGACTCAGAGCGGCGCTGCGCTCGCGCGGCGTCGCTGCTTGCCCGCGGGGGAGCCCTGGCGCTGTTCGGGCACCGCTACCTTCTGGCGGATCCGGAGGTCGCGGCGGCCGTCGACCCGGCGTATATGGCTCACGCGCCGCACCTTCTCGGCGACCCTGAGGCGAACCGGGTGCCGGCGGCCCGCTACTGGTACACCACGGAACTCGCTGGGTCGGGCTGGTTTGTTGACGTCGAGGCCGACGACTTCTCGCAGGTGATCCGCTTTGATGTGGAGACGTACCTGCGTCTGGTATCGACATTCTCCTCGCATCGTGTGCTTGGTGACCGTGCGCTGGCGGCCCTAATCGGCAGACTGCGCCGCGACTTTCGGGGCCTCGACCACATCGACGTCGAACTCGCCACCGTCCTGACGCTGGCGCGCCGCCCCAGCCACGACCGACCGAGTTCGTCACGGTCCGGGTCGGCGCTCGCCCGGCGGCGGTCGATGCGCCTTTGACGCCATACGTCAGCCGACCGAGTGCGGAACCCGCACCACGAGACGTTGGGCTGGCCTTCGGGCCAGCTGCGGATGTCCAGGCCGACGTTGATCAGGTGGGCGTCGTCCCGGTCTCGCTGAGAAGAACGCCGACGCCCGACGCAGGATCTCGTCCTCCCGCTCTAGGAGCTTGCTGCACTTGCGCAGCTTCCGCAGCTCCGCGGACTTGCTGCTGGCGGTACCGGGCGGACCCCCTCCTCCACGTCGGCGAGCCGGAGCCCGCGGTGCACGCTCGACTCGGAGATCATGAAGCCTCCGCCCTCTGCGCGAGCGCCTCACCCTTTCGGGGCGACCGCGACCACGCCACGACGGAACTCCGGCGGGAACTCTTTCGGCATGGCAGAAATCCTTCCAGTGAGGATCAGACCCTCACGGATCAGGAGTCAACGGAACCAGGCGGAGTCCCTGCCGACCGAAACGCCCGAGGTTGAAGAAAGAGCTCAGGCCGAGGCAAAGTCAGATCATGGACAAAACGATCTCCGCGTAGGGGCGACATGCCACGCTCCCAGCACCGGGCGCAACCTACCCGGACAGTATCGATACAGCGGAGCCCATAGGTCCGGCGCAAACCGGCGGACGCCCGGAGCCCGATCCGCCGCGAGGTGAGCATGAAATCTTTCCGTGCGGCTGCGCCTAGGCCATCCGAAAATCCAATCATTGACATTATCTGGAACACGACTCTTGTCTGCCCGTGGGATTGCGCCATGTGCTGCGTGGACGCGGTCCACGTATCAGTGGTGAGAGATCGATTGGTGATGCGCAGCGACGGGCTGCGCACCGAGTCCCGAGTCGTGAGGGATCCGCAGGCGGGCAGTCCGTACGACCAGGCGCTTCGGGTACGCCAGGAGCAGGGAATGGAGTTGGATCTGGAAGGTAAGCGACGGGTCCTGCGTCATCTCGGCGACCACCGAGTCAAGCTTGATATATCAGGCGGCGACCCGCTCTCTGTCAAGGAGAACTATGTGCTGTTGCGGGAAGCCTCTGAATTGCTGGGGCGTGACCAAATCACTCTCACCGCGACGGGTGCCGGTCTGGCCACCTACGCCGTCTCGGAGATCGTCCCCTACGTTGGCGAGTTGAACTTCACCTACGACGGCACCAGCCTCCAAAAGGGTTCGTTGCGTCCGGCGACCTACGCGAAGGGAAACCTGCGCAAGGCGCGGCAGTTCGCCGATGCCGGGGTCCGCGTTCGCGGCGAGTGTCCCTTAACGGTTCACAATAGTCAGCCGCAGGTACTGCGCCGGATCTACCAGGACCTGCACGACGCCGGTGTAGAGACCCTTCTGGTAATGCGGCTCTTCCCGGTTGGTCGGGGCGTCTCGACGTCCGCAGCAACACCGAACCCCGGAGGCTATCGTGCCGCGATCGACACGCTCCGGCAACTGGAGCGGGCGAATGGGAGCCCGAAAGTGAAACTGCAGTGTGCTCTCAAGCACCTCGACGGCTTCTCGGCAGGCGAGAACCCGTGCGACGCCATAACTCAGAGCTTCGGCCTCACACCGCAGGGCATCCTGCTTGGGTCGCCGTGGGCAGTCGATGCGGTCGGAAGGCCGATGGACGACGCGTGGGTACTCGGCAACCTGGCTGACCAGCCCCTCAGCACGATCCTCCTCAGTCACAAGGCGGCGAATCTGCGGCGGCGGGCCGATGAGAATCACGGCCACTGCAAGATCTTTTCATGGCTCAACGGCAGGTCCCGGTCGAGCGTCGATCGGATCTTCGAAAAGAGTGATCCGCTCTACCGAACACAGGCCCAATTCCGTGCCGACGGAACGGCGTGATGACGCTATCAAGCGGTCGCCCGCAGCGCGTCAGGCCAGGACCTAGCGCGCTGTCGGCCACCTCGCCCCTACCGTCAGCGGCGGTTTCCCATACCTGGCTCCGGCATCCGGAGACGCGAGCTCTGCTGTTCCTGACCTCTCTTGCGGTCGCGGTAGAGGTGGGGCTCTGTGTCTTCATGCTGTCACGGACGTTTCCGTTATGGACGATCGGCAGCGTCATGGCCGCCTACCATGCGGGATATCTCGCCGCACGTGGCAGGACCGGACGGTGGCTCGGGAGTCACAGCCGGTTGGGCACGTGCACCTTCCTGGCCGCAATGTCGATCGTTCTCGCATTCCCCGCCGCCAGTCCTCTGGCGATCACAGCCTTCGGATTCTCCGTCTTCGTCCAGTCATGGCGTCGCAGGATCAAGCCGCTCTCCACGCTTCGGGTCGGGCAAAAGAATGCGGGGAAGGCCGCAGGCATGGTGGCGGCAGCCCTATTCGCGGCACCCGCCGTGCTGGTGGTCTGCGTGGTCGTCGCGCTCGCGGCCGGCACCGCGTTCCTTCCCCATGGGCCAGTACCCCCGGTAGCCCTCGGCGAAGCAGCGGCGGCTCCGGCGACAGGATTCCCAGACTTGCTGTTGTGGACGGAGGCGCTGCATCACGCGCACTACTTCGCTTACTGCTACGTCTTCTGGAGCCTGACGACGCTGGAACCAGCGCTGGTTGGCCCGCTCTTCATCATGGGGTGGGTCTTTTATTTCGCGCTGGAAGCGTCGCTGCGTGGACGACGGCGGCTCTTCCGGCCGGTGTGGTTCGTGCTCGGGCACGTCCTCTGCGCCGCGGCGCTGGCGGCCATCACCGCCGTCAACGACAACCTATTGGTGCTGGCAATGTGGGTGATCACCGGGATCGGGGGCGGCAGCGCATACATGCTAGGGAATGTGCCGGCCATCGGGGACCGCGAACTGTTCGAGGACAGCGGCCATGTCCTTGGGTGTCTTGTTTGCGTCGCCGCCGTCGCGTTGACTGGTAGCGCTGCCGCAGCGACTGCGGCCGGGGCGACACTGGCGGTCTTGGCGGCGGTGACAATGCACCTTTCTATGCGCGGGAGGCGCACGTGATAAAGGTCAAGGAGAGCCAGGCGAAGACGATGCTGGTGCGGTCAAAGCTGCCTGATGCAGATTTCGTCGTCAACCCCTATACCGGGTGCCGGTTCGGATGCGGATACTGCTACGCCAGCTTCATGGGCCGGTTCGTGGGCGAGCCCATTGAAGCGTGGGGCGACTACGTTTATGTCAAGACGAACGCCGTCGAAGTGCTCACCGCCGAGTTGGCTAGGCTGAATCCGGCCTATCGGGACAGCTCGGTGCTGCTTAGTTCTGTGACCGACCCGTATCAGGCTGCGGAGGCCAAGTACCAGCTCACTCGTGGCATTCTCGCGGCCTTCGGTGACAACGCCTATCCGGGCACTGTATCACTGCTGACGAAGGCCCCGATGGTCACGCGGGACATCGACTTGCTATCTCGTATCTCGAGGGCCGAGGTCGGCATGACGGTCACCACGACCGACGATGCAATCAGCCGATGGCTGGAAGTGCGGGCGCCCGTCACAAGCCGCAGACTTGAGGCGCTCCGGGCGCTGCGTGATGCGGGCGTGACGACGTACGCCTTTGTGGGGCCGCTGCTGCCCCATTTTCGGCTCCGGCCGGATCTCCTCGACGACCTGTTCAAACAACTCAGCGAGGTCCAGGTCGGATCGGTATACGTTGAACATATCAACCTGCGCGGGTATATCCGGTCCCGTCTCGGCCAGTTTCTGGAAAGCCAGCCCCGAGAGGTCCGGGACATTTACCGCGCAGCGGATGGCGCCGAGCATCGCGCTAGCCTCGACCGCATCGTCGCCGACATCGTCGACCGATATGGCATCCGCCTGCGGCTCGATCAGGTAATCCATCACGATACGACCATCCCGGGAAGGGGCAGCGATGACGCCTGAGCGGCGCGACGGGCCGGCTTCCGGCACCGGTGATTCCCTCGCGACGGAGGCCGTGGTCGCGGCCCTGCGGGAATCGTGCCCGTTCAACCGGCGTCAGCGCCCACGGGATCTTGTAGCTGCGCTGGAAGCCGAGGTCCGCGAGCTCGCCGCCGCGATCGACGAGGGATCGCTCCGAGACATTCGGAGCGAACTCGGAGACGTGCTGTTCACGGTCGTCTCGCTGGCGGCGGCGTACGCAGACGTCGGCGCCTTCGATCTCGCGGACGTCGACCGGGCATCCGCCGAGAAGATGATCCGGCGGCATCCGTACGTCTTCGCCGGCGAGCCGGATCCGGGCCCGGCCGAGGCGGCGCGGCAGTGGGCGGAGCAAAAGGAAGCCGAGGAGCGCGACCGGCTCGCCGACCGTGCTGGCGTCGGACTCATCCTGCACGCCCACGGAGTTCCAGAGGTGACCTCGGGCGTCCTCCTGCGAACCGCCACCGCGCTGCTCGGACCGGGCGTAAGCAGCGTAGCCGGCGCAGAGCAGAAGGCTGACCACCCGTACGCTGCGGCGCCGGGCTCCGCTGGGCCGCCAGCGCAGCTTCGGTTGGAGTTCCCGGCGCCGCTCATCGCACCTGACACCGCAGCACCAATCGTCCATATCGCAGCTGCGTCGAACCCGGACGCCATCGCAGTGGCATACGGCCACAGCGAGCATGGGTTCGCGGCTATCGCGGCGTTTACCTCGGACAATCCCGACCCTGTCCGGCTCCGAGCCGACGCCGGGAAGATCCTTGCAACCGACCGTGTCGAAGTCTTCCTGACCGAGGTGCAGCATGCCCGCTGAGAACCTAACCAACGCCAGGCAGATCGCCGTTCTCGGATCAGCCGGCGACCTCGCGACCGCCACTGAACTCGATCACGCCGCGGCCGTCGGCCGGGAACTGGCGCTGCGAGGCATCACCTGCCTCGTCGGCGGGGACGACGGGGTGATGGGTGCCGCCGCCCAGGCCGTCAAGGACGCAGGCGGTAAGACCGTCGCCCTGCTGCCGCGCGGAGGTTCGCTGGGTACCCCGTCCCGGTTCGACGTAGTGATCGACACCGGCCTCAGCTGGGTCCAGTTTGGGGACTCCCTCATCAGATCCTGTCGTGGAGCGGTCGTAGTCGGGGGCGGCGCCGGCACCCTCGCGCAACTATCCATGCTCTACCTGTCGCAGCGGCCGGCGGTCTTCCTCGGATCGGAGAGCGTCCTCGCCGGACAGTTCGGCAACGGATGGCTGGACGGGAGGTGCCTCATCGAGTTCCCGGTCCGCGACGACGCGCCAGCCGCCCTCGACTTGCTGATCTCCCTCACGGAGCGGGACCAGTCGCCGGAGGAAGTCCTGGCGACCGCGCGAGCCCTGCACTTCGCGAGCTACCCGTTCGGTGACCGCGCCGCCTACCTCGACAGCGGCGAGCTCTACCGCTTCGCCGCGATACAGCTCGTCGGGGAGGGCGACCCAGTTCTGCGCACCGACGCCTACGCCCGTATGTACGACTCGCTCGGCGACCACCAGTACTACTGCGTGGGTGACTTCTTGGCGGCTGCCGTCCATTATCGGGCGGCCCGCGCACGACTCGGTCCTGCCCCCGCAGACCCTGCGTTCGCCAACTACCTCGAGGCGATCATGCTGGAATCCGTGGCGTTCGCGCTGCACGAGTTCGGGGAGCATCAGCTAGCCGCTACCGCAGCGACTGCCTCAGCGCGGCGGTATGCGGCCGGCATCCCGCTGTCAGACCAGTCCGAGCATCCGTACCTCAAGCATTCCTCCGACGGCCTAGACGCCGCCGCGGCGCTGTTCGAAGCCCATGCCCTCCATGACAACGGTCGGCTGGACGAGGCAATGGCAGCCCTGGATCGGGCCGAGGCCGGCTACCGCCTCGCCCTGCGGCACAACCCGCGTTGGGGAGCGGACGTGTCGAGCGACAACTACGAGCGCTCCATGAGCCGGGTCCGCGCACTGCAGGCCCGCATAGCGCGCCCGCGTCGCACAGTCGAGGACCCGGTGTGAGCGGCGGACCCCCCGACGGCATGTCTCCTGCGCCCGTCGCCCCTCCGATACCAAGCGTCCGTATCGGCCAGGTCGACGTGCCGCGACTGATCCTCGGCGACCACGGATTCCTTCGGAAATACGGCAGCAGCCTGACTGATGCGCAGGTCCGGCAAAACATGCGGTACGCCCAGGACCGCGCGGACCTCGGGTTGACAGGCGGAGACCTGCGCTGCCTGCGACTAGCAACCACGGTCGCGGGTGCCACTGGCTTCGTGCTCTATCACACGGATGTCCGATTCGTCTCCAGCGGCCGGCGCGCCCATTTCGGCCGCTGCATGTCGACCCTGCACGCACACCTCGGGCAGGTCGCGCCCGCCTTCCTTCGCAAGGACCCGCTGACCGGCGCCTTCGTCGCAAGCAACGCAGGATACCGGCCCTACCGGTCGACAGACCGCCTCACTCTCGACCCGGCCTGGTGGACTGCCGAACAAGACCGGTTGACGCGATACCGACCGCACGCCGTGTCCGTGGGCGGGGACTACCTCGACGCTCTGCTAGCACTCGACCGGTTCGAGGTCGCGCTCGACGCGCTTCGCGCCTACGCCAAAATCTGTCGGCGTTGGGGAAGCATCCTCGTTCTGACGTCGTACCTCCTGGGGGTCCTAGACCTGCGGCGCGTCGGCCCGCTGCTCGCCTGTTGCGACGCCGTGATGGCGCCAGTCAACGCCCTCGGCCATGGCATGGTGCCGGATCCGGAGCGGGCGTTGCGGAAGCTTCGGAATCTGCACCTGCCGGTGGTCGGCATGCACACGCTCGCCTCGGGCTGCCTGCCACCGGCCACAGCCCTGCCGCATGCCTTCGCGTCCGCCGGTCTCGCGGCGGCAGTGGTCGGCGCGAGCACCCGTGAACACATCGACGAACTTATCCACGGCGGACGCGGGGCGGTCGACGGCGCGCGCCATCCCCGCTCATGACACCGACGACGACCAGGAGCTCAGATTGAAATCTGTCGCTATGAATGACAGCCTGCGCGACTTCCTCCTAGAGGCTCGGGCGTACGGCTGGCCGGAACATGCCGGGCCCAGCACCCATCCCGCGTTCCCAGGCTTCATCGAGACCCGCTACTCACGAGACGCTTGGGACTACTCCGACTTGTGGTCGGGCACCACCACCGATCTCGGCATGCAGATCATTTTTCACGGCGGCGCACCCTACTGGGGCTGCACCTACCGCGGGGGTGTGATCGACCCAGCAGATGCCTCTGGGACTGGCGTTCCGGTAGATGTAGTCTTCGAGTTCCTGATCGACGCATTGCGCCAACCGTCCTGCCCGACGCTGCCGGTGCGCGGGCCCGAGACCTACCGCAGCCGCAGTGGGTCGCTGAGGTACTCGTTTCAGCCGCACGGACGGCTGCCGTCGTTCATTGCGTTCGAGCGGATATCTCTGGGCGACCGGCTGCTCTACGAGCGCATCTTGACCGGTGGCCGGTTTGGTGACGGCCAGGGATACGGTCAGGCCCTGGGGTCCCTGTTGACCGCGAACGGCGCGGACTAGTGCCGACGCCGCAGGCTCCGGTGGTGGTGGGCATATCCGGCTCCTCGTGCTCCGGGAAGTCCACCGTCGCCAAGGCCGTCCGGGTCCTGTTGGGGGGTGACGTGACCCATCTTCAGCAGGACCTCTTCTTCATAGATCCCGATTTTTGCCCAGCGGACGGGAACTTCTGCGACCCCCGGTACCTGCACCAAGCAGACTTCGAGAACGCAGTCCGCTCCCTGGCCGCCGGGGAGCCGACGGTTGTGCCGGAGCTGGACTTCACGACGTTCCGACGGACCGGGGCCGTGAGGGTCCGCCCGGCGGCATTCCTAATCGTCGAAGGTATGACGATCTTTCGCTCACCGGTAGTCTACGAGTGCTGTCATCACCGGTTCCTCCTCACCCCACCGTTCGAGACGCTTGCTGCACGCAAACGCGACCGGGACGTCAGGGAACGCGGTAAAAGTCCGTCGATCGTCGAAGTCCAGCTCAGCTGGATGCTCATGGAGTACGAGCGGGATCTGCATTTCGGCTGGGCGGTAACGACGATCGACTCCGTGGATTCAGCCGAGGTAGCGCACGTGATTCTCGATACGCTCCGCGCCGGCTAGCTAGTGGTACTACGCGAAGTCCCGCTGCCACTCGGCGCCGCCTCTGGGTGGCCCTGGCAGTGCCGGGACTCCTCCCAGCAGACCGGGCATGGCTCCTCCGCGGCTATGTCCGCACCGGCGCGTGCCGCCTCGATGACCGACTCGCCAGACGGGTAGGCCGGAACGACGTGACCGTCCGAGGTCGTCGTCAGGACCCTGAGTTGCTGAGCCCGCTGGACAAGATCGCTTACCATGGCGGGGGACCACTCCTGCTGGGATGCGTGGTTGGTAAACTTTCCCGCCCGAATGATGTCGCGCACCCAGGGCAGCACGTTCGGCGCCGCTGACCGCGAGATCTCCAGCAACTGGTCTGCTTCACGCTGGAGTAGTGATACTACCGTCCGGGCGTCCACCGCCTCCTGCCACAGTTTGTCGAACCTGCTGGCGTACCGCAGAACCCGAGCGTGCTCGGTGGTGACGGCGCCGCCGATCGATCTCCAATCCGCAGCCAACGGCAAGTCGTCCTGTACCACGAGATACTTGCGGTCGATGATGAACCAGCTGCCTGAGTAACGTTCCCGCTCCAACACGCGCAACCGCACCCCAACGTCGTATATGTCCCGCCGGACGATCGCGAGCCCGTGTTCGAGGAGTTCGGCAAAATCTGTCAACCGCCGGTAGCTGACCCCGGCCTCCATTCGATCCGTGATCGCCTGCCAGATCAGGGCAACATGGGGTAGCCGAGGGGTACGGCTGACGGCGACGATCTCGCGTTTCGCGGTCAGGATTGCCTCCGCCGTCAGCAGCGCCAGCACGTTCGGGTCACTGGTGGCCGAGCGGTGCTGTGCCGGCAACCCGCCCTGCCGCACGAAGAGGGCATCCGCGAGCTGGGAGACCCGTTCGCAGCGTTCACGAAGGTGGTCTACCCGCGAGACGCCGGTCGTATCGAGATTGTGGATCGGCCCAATCTTCCCGGCCTGTGTCCAAACAGCTTGGGCCGCCTTCGAGGTCCACGAGCTTCTCGGATCGCTGGCGTAAAGCGTTGTCCCACCGTCCCGCTCACCGGCCAGTCCGGCGGCGACGAGGCGTCGCCGGACCCGGACGGGAACCTCTTCAACGCGCACTGCCCCGAGTGCGACCAGCCGGACATACAGGTCGATGTCGACCTCACGCATGCCGAGCTCGCGCAGTTCTGCGGCCAGCTCCCGGGAAACCGCCGCCCTTGCGTCGTTCATAGCACCCTCCCGCTCAGGGATCCCGCCGTTGTCCGGGCCACCACCGGCGACTCTCCTCGACTGCGGCGAGGCCTTCCTCCACAGCTAGCTGTCCTCCGATGCTGGCCACCACCGGCGCCATTGTGGCCACCACTACCTCACAGGTACGCCGGGACGAGTGCTGCCAGGCCTGCCTCGCAAGCGCAACCAGAAAACCCATTGAGTCGGGGCCCCCCGATTCCTGGGCCCTGGCGAGGACGAGGCCGGTTGCAACTGCGGCCGAATTCGGAATCATGGCTAGTACCCTAGGCAGCAGCGCCAGGGGAAGGTACTCCGCGATCGTATGCACCGCCTCAGCCCGGGCCTCCTCCTCGGCGATAGCCCGCACAGCCGCGAGCGACTCGATCAGCTGATCGCTGCGCAGGTGCCGGGTGACGCCCGCGATGCCTCGCCCACGGGCATAGCCGCTGCGCATCGAATGAATATCGGCAAGTGCCTCCGCCAGCCCGTCCCCGTCCAAATGTCCGGCGAGGGCGACCAGCGCGGTCGCCCTGATGTATTCATCAACGATAGAGCGAGCGCCAGTGAGCGCCGCACCCGCCAGGCTCGCGGGCAAATACGGTGCGAGCGCAGCCAGCGCCTGCCCGCGGAGGTGTTCGTCGAGAATGCCGCGGACGGACTCGACCGCCGTCGCCAGCACTTCGCCCCGCGTGTCGTCTGACAGGAACGGCACCAAAGCCGCCAATGCCTGCACCCGACCATCCCCATCCGGAATCCCGCGAGCCGTCGACACCGCCGTCGCCAGCACTTCATCCCGCGTGTCGTCTGACAGGAACGGCACCAAAGCCGCCAATGCCTGCACCCGACCATCCCCATCCGGAATCCCGCGAGCCGTCGACACCGCCGTCG